>DASRZD010000417.1:0-6558 GCA_035686805.1 Armatimonadota bacterium | reverse complement strand
TACCTCATCGCGAGCCTGGATCAGTCGCTCGAGCGGACGGGGCTCGAATACGTTGACCTCTTTTACCACCATCGCCCCGACCCGGAGACCCCGCTGGAGGAGACAATGGGCGCGCTGGACCAGATCGTTCGATCGGGGAAGGCGCTCTACGCCGGCATCTCCTCATACAACCCGGAACAGACGGCGGAGGCCTCGCGAATCCTGAAGCAGCTCGGGACGCCGTGCCTCATCCACCAGCCCAGCTACTCGATGCTCAACCGCACGATCGAGAACGGGCTGCTGGATGTCCTGGAGGCCGAGGGGATCGGGTGTATAGCGTTCTGCCCGCTGGCACAGGGATTGCTTACCAACCGATACCTGAACGGCATCCCGGAAGGCTCTCGCGCGTCGAAGCCCTGGGGATTCCTGAAGGCCGAGCGCATCACGGAGGACGTCCTGGCGAAGGTTCGGGCGCTAAACGACATCGCCGCTAAGCGAGGGCAGTCACTGGCGCAGATGGCGCTCGCGTGGGTACTGCGTGACTCGCGAGTCACCTCGGCTCTCATCGGCGCGAGCAAGGTCAAGCAGATCGAGGAGAATGTGGCGGCGCTCGATAAGCTCGATTTCTCCGCGGACGAGCTGAGAAAGATAGACCAGGCGCTGGCGTGAAAACCATGGTGGCGATTCTCTGCATCATTGCCTTTGGGCAGATAGGAGCGTGGGGAATGCAGGCAGACTTTATCCCTACTAAGCCTCCGAATGACTCGATCAGCGCGAGTCGTTCGGAAGTGGCACAAGTGCTGGAATGGACTCGGGCTGTATTCGAGAAGGCTGAATCGAAGCAACCCGATAGCCGCTTCCTGCTGCCTGGTACGGGCATTCCGTTCTCATTCACATACAATGGTGTCTCCTGGCGCGATCTGCACGCGAACTGGAAACGCACCGTCAAGCAGAGTGAGACCGCTGATCGAATCTGCTGCTCGACAACCTGGACCGACCCGCGCACCGGACTGGCTGTCACCGCCGATGTCACCGCCTTCAAGGACTACCCGGCGGTCGAGTGGCTGCTGCGGTTCGAGAACAAAGGGAAAACCGACACTCCGATCATCGAGGACGTTCAGACGGTGGACGTCGAGTTATCCACCAGCGATGCCGGACAGCCGGTCATACTGCACCAGTTGCACGGTGATTCGTGTAACGAAATGAGCTTTCTGCCGTTCGATACCACCGTGGCCGCCGGTGAGAAATTCACTCTCGCTCCGGCCAGAGGGCGTCCTTCCCAGGAAACGGCGTTTCCGTTTTGGAATCTTCAGCATGCGGATCGGGGTATCATCACGGCTATCGGCTGGTCCGGCCAATGGGCAGCCTCGTTTGACCGGTCGCCGGGAGGGCCGACCCGGTTTCGCGCCGGAATGGAGAAGACGCATCTATTGCTTCATCCAGGGGAGAAAATCCGTACTCCCCGCGTATTGATGATGTTCTGGAATGGAGATCAGCGAGCTGCACAGAATCGTTTCCGAAGGCTGATGCTATTCAAATACGTCCCGAAGGAAGACGGCATGCCGTTGCGCTTGCCCGTGTGTCTACAGGCCTTCGACCGCTACAACGCCGCTCCCGGATGGGCCACCGAGGAAGGCCAGATCAACGCGGTAAAAGCCGCGCGGAAAATGGGCTGCGACACCTACTGGTTCGATGCAGCCTGGTTCGTGGGGGGATTTCCGAACGGCGCCGGGAACTGGTTCCACAAGCCCAAGGAGTTCCCGAACGGACTCAAGCCGATAGGAGACCTTTGCAGGGACTACGGCATGGATTTCGTGCTGTGGTTCGAGCCTTGCCGGGTCGTCGCGGACACTCAAATCGCGCGCGAGCACCCCGACTTCGTATTCGGAGGCGAGAAAGGCGGCCTGTTCAACCTCGGCAATCCCGATGCCAGGCGGTGGATGACCGATCTGCTCTCCCAGCGGATAAGCGAGTACGGGGTCACCGTATATCGAGAGGATTACAACATAGACCCGCTCGATTTCTGGCGCAATAACGATGCCCCTGACCGGCAGGGCATGAGTGAGATACGCTTCGTCGAGGGGCATTACGCCATGTGGGACGAACTGCGCAAAAGGCATCCGGGGCTGTGGATTGATGACTGCGCGAGCGGCGGACGGCGAATAGACCTGGAGACCTGCATGCGCTCGGTGCCCTTGTGGAGAAGCGACACGGGTTGTTCGCCCGGACATGCGGAGTGGAACCAGATGCAGAGCATGGCGTTGTCGCAGTTCGTTCCACTCAACACCTCGGCGGGCTGGGACCCGGACCCGTATACACTCCGGAGCTCTGCAACGGCTGGAGCAATATGCGAGTATGCCTATCTCGATCCCGCGTTCCCCGAGGAAGCCGCGGAGAAGACCATCGCCGAGGCGAAGGAAAACCGGAAGTATTGGTATGGGGATCTCTATCCGCTGGCGCCCATAACGGCCTCACTCGACCAGCTCGCGGCCTACCAATTTCACCGAGCCGATCTGGACGAAGGCATGGTGATGGCTTTCCGCCGACCGGAATGTGACGCCCAGGGCCTGACCGTGCGCCTGAATGCTCTCAAGCACGGCGTGGACTATGACGTCGAGATCGTGGACGATGGTTGGAAGAAGACCACGGAGAGGATGGCCGGCGACCAACTGATGCTTACGGGCCTTGAACTGCGCCTGCCCGAGAAGAGAAGCAGCGTGCTGGTCCGCTACAAACCTGCGAAATAAACGTCGTGGCGTTGAGCGATTCGAGATGTGTTCGGGGGCTGATTCGTGGCAGGAAAGACTATGATTCTGCTTATCCTGGCAGTAACATGCTCTGCCCAGGAGACGGTCACCGTTGGTCTCTCGGCGGACAAGGGGTCTGTCACCTATCGGGCGAGTGGATTCCTGCACGCGATGTCCGCCACCGTCCCGCCGCCGTCAGTGGTTGATCCTCTTAAACCGAAGCTCTTTCGAATGGCTGCCGAGGACTGGCATAAGATCGGCGCGGGCGCATTCGCCAACTACCAGCGGGTGAAGGCACTCGGCGCGAGGATGCAGATCGTCGTCTCGGACAGTCACGGCTATTCGCGCGCCGGTTGGTGGCCGGGGGATAACGGCGATTGGGCGCAATGGGAAGCCGTCGTGGAGAGGCTGGTTCGCCAGGCGCAGGAGAAGGGATACTCCGTCGAGTGGGATATCTGGAATGAGCCGAACGGCGGCTACTTCTGGAAGCGCGACCAGGCACAGTTCTTCGACGCTTGGGCGCACGGCTACCGGAAGATCCGCTCGCTCGACCCGAAGGCGGTGATCGTTGGCCCGAGCCTCTCGTCCTACGATCGCAAGTACCTGGAGAGCTTCCTCGTCTATGCTCAAAGCAATCACGTACTCCCCGACGTGCTCGCCTGGCATGAGTTCGGCGACCCGAGGCAGATCCCCGCGCATTCCGACGAGATGCGGAAATTCATGGCTCAGCAGGACATCAAGATCGAGCGGATCTGCCTCAATGAGATCATCAACTCTAAGCAATCGCTGAATCCGGGTGTTACCGCAATCTACTTTGCTAACATCGAGCGGGCGCAGATTGACGGCGCGTGCCATGCCTGCTGGGGAGACAAAGAGGGCACGAGCGCATGCGAGAATCAGTCTCTGGATGGTATCCTCACTCCCGACAAGCAGCCGAGATCGGCCTGGTGGGCATACAAGGGATATGCGGACATCACCGGGCGCCTGGTGGAAGTTCGCCCCAGCGCGAGCGTTGACGGCGTCGCGAGTCTGGATGTGCGATCGAAGACGGTTCGAGTCATTCTCGGGCGAGATGGCGGAACCTCAGGCAGCGTCGAGATGCTCATCAACGGGCTCAAGTCGCAGAAAATGCACATCCTTGCTCAGCGAATCCCCGCCTCAGGATGGGACGCGCTTGCGAAGCCGGAGACTAAGCTGGATGAGGATTACGTGGTGACAGGAGGCCGCCTGAAGGTCGGCCTCCCGGATTTTGGCCCATCGGATGCCTATGTCATCACGCTGCGTTCAGGCAAGTAGTCCAGGCTATTCTTCTTCCTCGGGCTCTTCTTCCGAAGGCTCTACGTCAAACTCGCGGAAGAGCATCTCCTCCTCCGGACTCTCTTTCTCCTGGCTTTCCTCTATGTCCTGAGCCGTGCGCTTCTTGGTCTGAGCATGGCCTTCGCCTTCATGTCTTTCCACGGGACCCCTCCTTATTGGCTCTCCACTCGGAGTTTACCCAATTCCGGCTACTTGGTCTCAACCGTGGAAGGCTCTTCTTTGAGGCGCTTGGCATCCAGGTAAATCTCGGATCGCTTCTGGTCGCCTGGAGCGAAGGTGTAGGTGAAATAGAGGTAGTTTTCCTGGTATTTGACCGGCTCGCCGGTGTCACTATCCTCCTCCTTGATCTTGCTCTCTTCGCTTATGCAGAACGAGCACGCCGCCAGGGCGTCATCCGGCAGGCCGGGCTTCGCGCTCTGCAGTAAACCGGCGAAGCGCTGCTGTTGCGAGGGGTTCATCGCCAAGAAGGGCAGCCCGTCTCCAGTCGCTCTCTTCAACTGAGTTGGGTTGAACATCGAGCAGAGGCGCAGATTGTCAACTTCACTCGCCATCCGCCGGACTTCGTTCTGAAGGGGCGCGTCGCCCCCCAGATCGGCGCTTCCCAAACCCTTGATTTGCAGGTTATCCAGCGTGCGTGCGATGTCCACAAACTCCTTCAACTCCAGGCGACCCTGCTTTTTCTTGGCTTCTACCCAACGAATCACCAGCCGCTTTGGTACTTCGCTCGGCTCGTCCATGTACCAGGTGCTGCATCGCAGTCTGGCTGCTTTGCCGCTTGTAGTCGGCTCGTAACGGAACTCGCGCCCTATCTCTTCGAGGGCTTCTTCGAGCGTGTCCGGGAAGGTAGCTCTGAAACTCCAATGACTGCGGTAACGGCACAGGTAGTCGTCCGCAAAGATGTCGGCGTCGAACACCTCAGCCGCCGCCCGGATGATTTCCGCAAAGGCATGCCCGCCGTGCTTCCTCTCCTTTGTCTTGTCGTCATGGAACTTGATTTCAAGTCGCTTTGACGGGGAATCCGAAGAAGTGTAATCCGGTTTGAGAGGTTTGTAAGCGGATGTGTCCACGCCCCCGGCAATCAGCTTCTCAAGCATGAAGCCCCACATTCTGGCGTCTCTATTCATCACCGCGGCGGCATTCTGGCCGAAATCCGCCATAGCGATACCGACTGTATAGCCGAGAGGCAAGCCTTTGAGATGCCACCCGCCGAATGACTGGGTGCTGCGAGATACGACAAGGAAGCTTTCATCGAGGCCGTCGGGGCTCGGAAACAATTCAGGATAGTCCGTATGCCGACTTGCCGCCTTGTCTCTCCAGAATTCCTGCAGACTCAGTGGAAGCTGGGCAAAAGGAATCCGCACCTCACCATCGGGCGATTCCGCTATTCGCTTCCAGATATTGTCCCGCTCAGCCTTGGTGAAACATCCGAACTCCCGGAAGGCATCCCGACGAGAATAATCATAAGCCGCCTGGATGGGATTCCTGTCGAACGCCTTCTGCCAGGCCGACGTGTCGGCATCCGCCATCTTGATGCCGTCCTCGATCATGTCCCTGAACTCTTGCTCCTTCTTCTTGCGTTCCGCTTGGCGGAAGTCTTCCGCCTCGGACTTCTGTTTCTGCGATCTGGACAGCAGGTACGTCCGCTTCTCAGGGATATCATCCTGGCATTCCCACTTGTAGCCGAACACTCGCGATACGGAGGCTATCGCCTCGGCGGCGGTGATGTCTTTGGCGAAGGCGCTTACATTCTGATCCGCAATATCTCGTCGAGCCCTGATCTTCACCCCGGTCGCCTTCTCCAGAGTCTCGGTGAAAAGCGACAGCGGCTCGCAGGCAAGCTTGAGGTCCAGCTTGGTTTGCAGCCGTGAGTCGTCGCTCAGCGATAGGGGCGGTCTGTCGTCCGCGATGGCAACACCAGCAGAAACAATAAGAGTAACAGTTACGGCAAGTGCGCAGGCGGTTCGCATGCTTTGCCTCCCGGCCACAAGATCTCTCTACTATAATAACGGAGAAGGGCAGTTTTCGTTACGGGAATCTTTGCGTTTTCGGCGGATTTCATGCTATAATCTGTGAAATAACGCACAAAGAGGTCGAATTTGAACAGAGTTCCGCTGCCGACGCTGGAACGGCTGGCAACTTACCTGAGATATCTGAATGAGCTCGAAAGTCGAGAGATGGAGACCATATCCTCAGCCGCGATGGAAGAGGCGACGGGAATCAACGCAGCTCAATTCAGGAAGGACTTGTCCTACTTCGGGGAGTTCGGCAAGCCCGGGATCGGCTACAACATCGCTGAGCTGAAGCAGCGGATTGCAGAGATTCTGAAGACGGAGCACGAGCAGCCCGTGATACTGGTTGGCGCGGGAAACCTCGGGTCGGCGCTGGTCGGCTATAACGGCCTCCGTCGCCACAACTTCAATATCGTCGCGGCTTTCGACAACAACTACAACAAGATCGGCCGGCAGCTTTGGGACCTGGAGATCCTCGACGTGAATGACTTGAAGACCGCGAACGA
>DASRZD010000416.1:0-3544 GCA_035686805.1 Armatimonadota bacterium | reverse complement strand
GGCGACGAGTGGATATCCAGCACTCCGAAGCACCTCCTGGAGTACGAGGCATTCGGCTGGCAACCGCCGAAGTTCGCGCATGCGTCTTCGATTCTCGGCTCCGATCGCTCCCGCCTTGCGAAGCGGCATGGCTCGGTGGCGTTCCTGGAATATCGG
The DNA here is from genome assembly GCA_035686805.1 of Armatimonadota bacterium. GTDB lineage: Bacteria > Armatimonadota > UBA5829 > DTJY01 > DTJY01 > DASRZD01. The sequence continues at coordinate 3,388 of DASRZD010000416.1, read as the reverse complement.
GAGAAGGGCTTTCTTCCCGAGGCGCTCCTGAACTTCGTCGCTCTCCTTGGATGGTCGCCCGGCGAGGACCGGGAAGTCTTCCCTCCCGATGAGTTGATCGCCCGCTTCACGCTCGAAGGGCTGGTCAAGAATGCGGCCATATTCGACGTCCAGAAGCTCGAATGGATGAATGGCGTCTATATTCGGCAAGCACCGCTGGATCGGATTGCCAATCTCTGTCTGCCCTACCTTCAGGAAGTCGGCCTGGTCTCGAAGAGCCCCTCGCCCGAGCAGCTTGAGTACGTCCGCAAGATCGTCGCTCTGGAGCACGAGAGACTGAAGGTACTATCGGAGATCGTCGAGCTGACCCGCTTCTTCTTCGAGGGCGAGCCGGAGTACGAGGAGAATGGCCGCAAGAAATGGCTCGATCAAGCCTACGTGCCTGACCTTCTTCGCAGGCTGATTGAGCGTATGCAGGGACTCTCTGACTGGACGCATGACGGCATCGAGGAGGCGGTCCGTCAGGTCGGCGAAGAAATGGGCCTATCCGGCGGGCAAGTGATTCATCCGATCCGCGTGGCGGCCACGGGGCGTACAGTCGGCCCGGGCCTGTTCGAAAGCATGGCCGTCCTCGGCAAAGATCGAGTTCTCGCCCGACTCAACCGCACCCTGGCCCTGATCTCCGAAGTTCAGGTGGACTAGGGGTGTTTCTCCCCGAAGTTCTCCCTGAGCATTGAGATCATCTGGTTCGCGGTGACTACCCTTGTGTTCGCCGGAAGCAGCTTGATCGTGCGCTGTACCTCGCCGAGCGGATCATCCTGCCACGCCAGCACCGTCACCAGCGCATAGCTCCCTTCATCAGTCTTCGGCGACGCCGGCATCTTCGCGACTTCCTCAGCGATCATCTCCGGGGTCTCCCGATCCTTGCGCATGTCGAATTTGAACGACAGGCACGGCTTGCCCTTATGCCAGATGATCGCCCCATTCCGGCCGGAATAAGGCCAGTAATCCTTATATAGGATGCCCTTCACCTCCGGCCTGTCCAGCAGCGGTATGATCTCCTCCATATTGCCGGCGTTGTTATTGATCACACCAACCGTGCTCAAGTCGGCCAGCCGCAGATAATCCGACGCCTGCTTCGCCAGCGCCTCTTTGTCCGGTTGTTGGTGGGCGTAAGTATACCCTGGCAGCCCCGCCCCGGTAACGAATCCGTCGTTGGGGGTCGCTGTCTCATAAGCGTATTCCAGCGCCCTCGGCGCATCTTTCGCGGCGGCCACCGGCACCTCCCATGTGAACGGGAACTTCCCCCTCAGGGGACTGTTCCAGTACTTGGGCCCAACGAAGAATCCGCCGCAGAACCATTGCAGATTGTCACCATCGCTCAGGACGAATGCGATATACCGCACACTGTCCTCACTCTTGATTGTGGCTTCCCGAGGTCGTTTCAGTTTCTTAGCAGGGAGCTTGCTCATAACCGAAAGGTTCACCGCCAGGTCAGCCGGGACAGCCGTCGCATTCGCCTGGCTGATGCCGGTTACCCATTCGCGCTCCTTGCCCCAGCCGTATACCAGCGCATTCGGCCCGAAGGCCTGAGCCACCTCCCTGACGAATTCCGGGTCGGTCCCGCAGGTGTAGGCATGTCTGGCCACCACATAATCCCTCAGAAGCCCCGCGATCGCTGGGCTCTGACTCACCACGATGCCCTTCCTGAACAGATCTCGATACTTGGTGAGCGCCGTCCGATCGTCCATTCCGCGAACGTCTTCGATGACCTCCAGCCCCTCGCTTCTCGCCTTGTCCAGCAGGGATTCATCCACCGCCACGCATCCCTTCGGCCCGCACAAGGAGGTCGCCACATTGATGCTGTCAGTCCCGATCTTGCAGACGACCATGCCCTTAGTCTGTGCCCTGAAACGATCCACTAACTCCCATACCGAAGCCACCTCATGGACCTTGATGCCGTCCTTCTTCATGCTCTCTAAAACGATCTCATAGGCCCCACCTTGGCGTATCCAGATTCGAGCGTCTTCGTTGTTGGCAGTAAGGCCCTGCAGCGTCGCTGCCAGGAGATGCTCCGGTCCCGGCAGTCCATCTCGCCGCAGCACCCAAATCTCCCTGAAGCCCGGCTTCGCCTGGCCTGCGATGCAGGCGGCAGTAAGAATCAGAACCAGTGTGATTAGTCGCATGCCCCCATTCTACCACATACCTGATCCTGGCTTGAACCGCCGAAAAAGTGGTATCCTTTCTTGTGATGATCGAGGCAAGCTACATCGAATTGCGGCGAACCGGCGAACTGCATGAGCGGGTCGAGGCGGCGTATAAGCTGATCACCCCGGCTTGCGAGCTGTGCCCTCGCTGCTGCGGGATTGACCGCCTCTCGGGTCAGGTCGGCGTATGCCGGTCCGGTTCTCTGCCGATAGTCTCCAGCTACGGCCCTCATTTCGGCGAAGAACCCCCGCTCGTCGGCTTTCACGGCTCGGGAACCATCTTTTTCGGCGGCTGCAACCTGACTTGCATCTTCTGCCAGAACTATGACATCAGCCAGGGAGGGCTTGACCGCGAGATCACCGTCGAAGACCTCGCCCAGATGATGCTCTCCCTCGCCAGGCAGGGCTGCCATAACATCAATCTCGTCAGCCCGACCCACCAGCTCCCCCAAATCCTCTCCGCCCTCGAAGTCGCCGCCGAGTCCGGCCTGGACATCCCGATCGTCTACAACTGCGGGGGATATGAGCCGGTGAAAGTCCTCTCCCTGCTCGATGGGATCGTGGACATCTACATGCCCGACATGAAGTACGGTAGCAATGAAGTCGGCCTCGAGTACTCGGGCGTGCCGGACTACTGGGACCGCAACCAGGAGGCGGTTCGGGAAATGCATCGTCAGGTGGGCGATTTAGTCCTTGATGAGCGGGGGATTGCCCACCTCGGGCTGATCGTCCGTCATCTCGTCCTGCCGGACGACCTCGCCCATACTCGCGAAGTGATGCACTTTCTCGCGACGGAGATCAGCAAGGATACATACGTCAACGTCATGGAGCAGTACCGGCCCGCGCACAAGGTCATCGGCCATCCCGTCATGGGACGCCGAATCGGCCCCGAGGAGTACGTGGAGGCCGTCCGCATCGCCAGGGACGAGGGTCTGTGGCGCTTTGCTGAATAATGACGTACCCATCCGCTTTGTTTCGTGCTTCGTGCTTCGAATTTCGAGCTTTCTGCATCAGGGTCCGTCCATGAACAGTGCCCGCCTGTCCGGATACCGGTAGAACGTCTGCCCGAGGAGTGGACTCATATACCGGACCGAGGGCGTAGCTGACCGCGAGTTCGTCGTCGGTCATCCGCTATCTTTCTGCCCGCGAGGCACGTGAACGCCGGGGACGGCAGACAGTGCGGCCATCCGGGATTCGGCTGT
>DASRZD010000415.1:0-4115 GCA_035686805.1 Armatimonadota bacterium | reverse complement strand
GATGAAATCCAGGGCGGCGAGCGGGTCGCGGGTGGCATCGTCATGCATCTGGGGAGTGATCCCCATGCCCTGAGTGATGGTCCAGGTGTAGATCTTCTTGCCCCGCGAGGCGGCGATCGCCCGGAGCGCATCCTCTACCCGCTTCTCCTCCCAGGAGATGACGTAGATGATCGGGTAGCGAGCGCGAATCAGGGTCTCGATATCGGCGTCAACCTTGTTTCCGTTACCAGGCATGGCGAACTCCTGCTTATGGACTCAAGGCATTATACCGGAAACAGAGGGGTTATTCAAGGGCCGGGCTTGAGTATGAACACGGGTACCTCGGGTGGGCAGTGGATGCGGAAGGGGATGCTGACGAGACCGATGCCGCGGCTGACGTAGGTTCGGATGCCGTTTATGTCATGCATCCCGCAAACGTATTTGCGCCCGAGCTTGGTGTTGGCGGCGACCGGCCCTATAAGGGGGAGGGCCACAATCCCCCCGTGCGTGTGACCGCTCATCAGAAGCTCAATTGGGCGGCCTTTCAGATGGAGGACGGCATCGGGGTTATGGGCGATTGCGATGCAGGTATCATCAGCCGAGAGCCCTGTAAATGCCTGCTGGTAATCCGGCTTCCCTTCCCATTCATCGTCCAGGCCGACAAGCCTAATGCTTTCCTTGCCGATGGTGATCTTGCGCTGCTCGTCGAAGAGGACATCCACGCCCGACTCCCGCAGGGCCTTCGTCACGGCATCGGCATTCACCCAGTAGTCATGATTGCCCAGGACGGCATAGACGCCGTGCTTTGCCTTCAGCCTGGCAAGCGATTGGCCTGAGCGAGTGCAATTGCGCTCGAACCGGTTGACATAATCACCGGTCAGGACGATGAGATCGGGATTCATGGCGTTCACCCGAGCGACGATCTGCCTGACATGCCGGGGCCTGGTCCAGATTCCAACGTGGGTGTCGCTGATCTGAACGATGGTGAACCCGTCGAAGGCAGGCGGGAGACCTCGGATCGGCACCTCATGCGTTGTGTATCGAAGCCCCCTGAGCTGGGTGAGCACCGAGTAGGCTACCAATCCGAAGACCACAAGCAGAATAATGACGATTGTCATGGGCTTCCTTCGCATTACCGGCTCTTCAGCTTCGTGCCGTCGGGGAGGGACGCCTCGGCGGGCGAACTTGAGTCAATCTGCCAGCCCGTCGCGGTCTTGCCGATCCAGCACGTAGCGGGAATGGTGAACTCCTGACCCGGGACGATGTCATATAGATAGGCGGTGATCGTGCCGTCGCCGTTGGAGTCGGTGAACTCGGATTTCAGGTCGGCCCGCTCCTTGAGGCGGATCTCGCCGCTCGATGCATCCTCGATCCGATGCCACTTGGTGAAGCTCTCGTTGACCAGCCATTTGTCTCTGTAGAAGCCGGAGGATGCGAGATAGAGGACGTTCCTGGTCGTGAGAAATGCGCCGTCCGGGTCAATACTGTCAACGGCGATCTTGCCGGTGCGAGGGGTGTATTCGCCGAAGCTGGTGCCATCAAGGGTATAGTTGGCGGCCCCAAAGAGTATGGGGGTTTGGGAGTGAGGGGGTGTGGGAGTGAGGGAAAGCCGATTCGTATGGAAGTCCAGCTTGTGAACTGTGCCCTTGATTGGCGGCTCGGCTTGGACTGAGAGGGAGCCCTGCTCGATGCGGCCTCCGCCTGCGAGGAAGACGGACTTCAGCTTGTGGGCGGCATCCATGCGGATGACGGCACAGCCGCCCTGAATCGAAAGACCACCGATTGTGACAGTCTTCGCAGTGTCCTCAGCCAGGTAGACATAATCAATGCCATCAGCCCCTCTAATCTCCAGAAGATCACCAATGCGCCGAACCTCCAGCGGCTGATCGCCGGTCTTGAATGGCTGGAGCACGCAGGCAAATCGGCTGGTGAAGCCTTCTTCGCCCGAATTGCGGAGAAGGACGTACTTGAGTGATTCCGGATTCCCGGGCCGCTTCGGGGGATTGCCGCTCGCGGTCACAAACTCTTTCAGATTCTGAGTTGGGAATATGGCCCTAATGCCGCAATCCTTGTCTTGCCAGACTGCACTCCAAGTGTCTGAAGGCACGCCACGTTGGACGTCGTACAGGAACGAGTAGCCGGCTCCCTGGTAGCTGCCGAACGAGCGGGTCTTATCCGGCTTCTCGAGCTCCGGGTCGTCAGAGAGATAGCTGAAGGGAACATCCTCGCCGGCAAGAGTGCCCTTGGCCTGGGTGACGAGGTTCACGCCTTGAGTGCTGAACTGCCCATCGAATCCGTGGATGCTGTAGTCATGGCTGTGGCCGCCCTTGACAACGAAGAAGTCCACGAGATACGGCGACTCTGACTCGCCGCCGATGAGGAGCATCACACGGCGGTATTCCTCCAGGCCGGGATAGGCATCGGGGTCGGAGACATCGAGGAGCTTCACATCGGGGGTCACCGCAAACTGGTTCAGCCTTCCGGACTGGTATTCGCTGGATCGCGAGGCATTCACCGTGACTGTGCAGTGGCTGAGAGTGTTCGATTCCCAGGCGGTACGGCCCTTGTCCTCGGCGGCGAATTGGGGGTAGCCCAGATCCGGGATCAGCTTCTTGCCGAAGCCGTAGAGCTCGAAAAAGAGCCTGTCCGCATGCGCATGCCCTCCCTCGGTTGGGCCGTAGTAGCAGGCCAAGCCGATCTTGCGGTCTTCCTTGCCGGCCTCCAGGATTCCGAGGCCATAGCCGCCGAGGTTCTTGCTGCCGGAAGCCAGGTCGGGTGCGCCCTTTGCCAGCTTCTCCAGCCGAGCCTTATCCAGCACTGGATACTTCAGATCGTCATACCCGCCGAGCGTATTCTCGCCATAAGTGCTATGGTCGAGCAAGTTCTTCGCGAAGATGGGGTCTTTGAACTTCTCGAGGCCAAGCCGAGCCAGGGAGGTAGACATGCCGCTGGCATGGGAGGTGACGCTTCCGCTGTCGCCGATCGCAGGGGTGAATTGCCCCATCACCTGAAGCCGGAAAGGAGCCGTGAACATTTGCCTGAGCTTCCGGTCAGTGAATATATCCACACCAACGCGATCCAGAAGCCGACCGACGCCGGAGAGGGCGTATGTCCAGCCCATGCAGTACCCGGGCGAGGATTCCCAGGCCATGCCCTCGCGGAGGACGAGGTTGTCCAGCGCGTAGTTGAAACCCTCAGTCGCCGCATACCCGTCGAAGTTGTTCAGCACATAGTCAATGGCGCGCTTCGTCAGCTCATCGTCTTGGAGCACGCCGACAGTCGTGAGGAGCGTCCCCTGGTGCATCCCATAATTGCCGTTGATCTTCCGGTCATAGACTCCCTGGACGATCACTCGAAGCAGATTGTCCTCGATGTTTTCGCGGATGTCTGCGTTCGTCCTCCCCGCGAGCGGAGAGTCCGTATCATCCGTGAATGAGCCGTCCTTCGCCAGAGCATCGAAGACATTGTCATAGGAAGCCGCCAGTCTGGCTGCGAGGCCTGTCTCCCATATCAAATTGACGATCTTGCCTGTGTAGCCGGGGGCGAACTCCTGGGCGTACCTCGACTGCTTGTTGTGGTCCATGGAAGGGTAGAAATCGGCGATCCGATCCAGCATCACGATGGCCTTCTTCGCGTACTTCTCGTCGCCGGTGATCTGATAGGCAAGCGAGAGATCGCTCACGCCTGGGATAATGTAGTTCAGCCAGAGCCAGTGGCAGTAATAGGCGACGAACCAGTGTTTATACTTGTCCCCCGGCTTTCGCCAGCCCCAGCTGTCATCGGGATAATCGCCGGTGAGGAGCTTGGGATCCTTTGTCTTGTAGTAGGCCATGAAATCGTTCGATGGATACTCCTCGCCGCCGACGGGGCAGACCAGCTTCCAGGGGTTGTTGAACGGCTCCATCTTCCAGGAGTAGTTGCCGTACTTGAAATACTCCCTGCCGTGAATGGGGCAGCCGTCGAAGGAGGAGTTGAAGGCACGAGGGATGTCGGATGGCGGGATCATCTCCCAGATATAGCGGTCGGGCCGGGCAACCCACTCATCCGCCGCTTTGATGATCTTGTCCGCGATAGCCTTCGCCTTGGGATACTTGGCGATGTTCTCGCGAATCTGGCGAATTTCGGCGTCGGATGTG
>DASRZD010000414.1:0-4452 GCA_035686805.1 Armatimonadota bacterium | reverse complement strand
GACATTCTGGTCATTCTGATGAGCGCCTATGCCGACGTTTCCATGGCAAGGGAGGCGTTAGACAAGGGCGCGGCCGACTTCCTATGCAAGCCGTTTCCCTTGCTTGCCGCCCCCATTGCCATAGAACGCAATCTCCGCCGCCGGCAGATAGAGTTAAACCGGATCATAGAGCAGAGAAACAGACTCCTGCTGGAGAGCACAAAAGCGCTGTCCGCCGCGATGGGTACCAGGGAGAGTCAGACCGCCAGGCATTGCGAGCGGATCACTTCGGTTGCGCTCACCATTGCGGACAGCCTGGGTTTGTCGGATGTTAACAAGAGTACCCTGGAGCTGGCCGCCTACATGCATGATATCGGGAAGATAGGAATCAGCGATGCGATCCTCATGAAGCCGGACAAGCTATCGGATGCGGAGTGGCTGGAGATGAGGGCGCATCCCGACATCGGCAGTCACATTCTTTCGAACATAGAGGAATTGTCCGATCTGTCCCTCATCATTCGGCATCACCATGAATGGATGGATGGGACCGGCTATCCGGATGGCTTATCCGGAGAGCAGATTCCCATTCTCTCCAGGATACTCGCAATCGCCGATGCCTACGACGCCATGATCTCCGACCGCCCCTACCGGTCCAGAATGAGCGAGCGGGAGGCTATGAAGCAGCTCCGAGAAGGCGCGGGCACCCAATTTGATAGCCAACTGGTAGACATCTTCCTCAGCGACATGAAGAGCCAACTCGCCAAGGCGGCTTGAGCAGCGGCACGAGAACCCGCTTATTGTCCGCAAGCCAGGATATCGGGTCGGGATTGGGATTCGCTATCCCTGTGGCGGCCTTCACGTGACGACCGGAGTCAGAACTGGTCAGAAGGCGATGAACATGCGTTATGTCCGATTGAAACGCAAGCTTCTTACCGTCGGGAAACCATACCAGCGACCAGTACCCTGGCGCGCGAAGTTGTTTCTCCAGGGCCTGTATCTCCGGCAGACGCGTTGCCTGGACGTCCTGCGCGATCTCCCACAGAGGCTGGTCATCTAGGAAAATGAGAACATTGACTGGGCTTGGATTACCGAGGAGCGGCGACAGTGAGGGGTCTATCCTGCCACCAGGATCCGGCTTGTCTGCGAATACTGCCGCAGAGCCAAGGAGCAGAAAGGGTATTGCGAGAAGCATTACGAGCACTGACCTTCTCATTTGTCCTGCCTCCTCTTGGGATTAGCAGTGCTCCTGGATACCTCTGCTATATGCGCGGATGTCTGCTGAGTTAAACCGCTCCGCGTCGGCAATCATGGAACGAATTCAAGAGCGGCGGTCGCGCCTTGTTGGTAAGCAGGAAACTACCGCCACCGGGTCTTGCCCCGAGTGCAGATTGTGGAAGTTCCAAATACGGGCTAGGACCATAGTCCGAAAGAGTTGTAAAGGGGCATGTCAGTGTGTGGTCTCCGTGCCGTACGTCCACCGTTCACTATTAGCTGCTTACCGTTCACCTCCCAATCGCGCTTGCATTCCTCACCCTCTTCTGGTATACTTGGCCGATATTGGCCAAGCCAAACGAGCCGAAATAATGATCGAGTTTTCCAACGTATCCGTCACATTTAAGCCGGACATACGAGCGCTCGTTGATGTGAACCTGCGCATAGAGAAAGGGGAGTTCGCCTTCCTCATCGGCCCCACCGGAACAGGCAAGTCCACCCTCCTCAAGCTCATCTATAAAGAAGAGGGGCCCACCAAAGGGAAAGTCGTTGTCGCGGGCAGGGATGTGACCCGGCTGAAAGGCAACGCCATCGCCCGTATGAGGCGCACCATCGGAGTAGTTTTTCAGGATTTCCGATTGCTACCGCAGAAGACGGCCTGGGAGAATGTCGCTTTTGCATTGTTCGTGACGGGAGCGTCGCGCAAGGACATACGGACTCGCGTGCCGGCAGTGCTCGAACTGGTGGGTGTGATGGATCGGGCGAATGCATATCCGCATCAGCTTTCGGGAGGAGAGCAGCAGCGCGTCTCCATTGCCCGGGCGCTCGTTCATAATCCGCCGATCTTGCTGGCGGATGAGCCGACAGGGAACTTGGATCCTGATACCTCTTGGGATATTGTCCAGCTTCTCAATCGTATAAACTCCAGGGGCACTACCGTTTTCGTTGCCAGCCATGACAGTCATATCATAGACCGAATGAGCAAGCGCGTCATCCGCCTGGAAAACGGCAGTGTTGCGCGAGACGAGGAAAAAGGCAGATACTTTGAGCCTGCGAACACTTGAGTATTCCATAGCCGAATCGGTGACAGGAATAGCCCGCAACAGCCTGATGTCCATGGCTTCGATCACGACCGTGGGGCTGTCGCTGGCCATACTCGGCGGCTTCGTGCTCCTTGCCCTGGGACTGAACAACATCGTTCACACCCAAATGGACCAGTTCGAAATCTCCGTATGGCTGAAGACCGATGTCGCCGACAGACAGGTGCAAGAGATGGATAGGAATATCCGCGCCCTGCCGCACGTCCGGTCGGTAAACCTGGAGACGGCTGAGACTACTTGGGAGAAGATAAAGGCAAGCTGGGAGGACAAGATCGAACTGGGCGGCGTGGAACCCAGCGTGCTCTCCGATCATTTCCGGGTTAAGCTGGACGACCCGAAGTTTACTCAGATCACTGCGGCCGGCCTGAGAGGAATGTCCGGGGTTGATGAGGTAATCGAGGGTCAGGCGGTCGTGGAGCACATGCTCCGTTTTGCGGACCTTGTGAAATGGGTCGGCATCGCGGCAGCGGCCGTGCTATTTCTGGTCGCCGGCTTCATCGTGAACAACACGATCCGACTGACACTCTACGCCAGAAGGCGCGAGATCAAAATCATGCAGCTAGTGGGAGCGACCAACTGGTTTATTCGCCTGCCGTTCGTGTTCGAAGGGACGATCCTGGGAGCGATCGGTGCAGGCATTGCCTGCTTGGTGATCTTCGGAGGCGCGAAGTACGCCGGCCAACTGGTGAGCCAGATAATGCCTCTGCTTCGACAGTTTTCCAGCGGGGTTGATCCTGGCCAGTTCTTCGGCGGGCTGGTGATATTGGGATGTTTCATCGGCATGATGAGCAGCCTGGTCTCCATAAGGCAATTTCTGAGGGCCAACTGATGCACAGAACCGTTAGGACAGCAGTCCTGGTCCTGCTCGCAGCAGCGTTGGTGGGGGAACCATCTCACGGCGCAGCGAGTCTGACTAAATTGAAGCGGGAGTTGTCGGATACGGCCAGACACATCAGTCGCATCCAGGCGCAACTCCGGCCGCTGAAGAAGAAACAGGTCAACGCGCAGAAGAACCTTGCTGTTGCCAAGAACCGACTGGCAACCACTCAGCGAACACTGAGGGATGTTCAGTCCCAGCTTCAGAATACCAGGAATAAGCTGCAGGTTACCAGGGAGGCGCTGGAGAAGACAAGGAAACGCCTGAGACAGCGGAATGACCTGCTTGCCAGCCGGCTGGTTGACAATTACAAACACGGCAGTGTCAACTACATGAGTGTGCTCCTTGGAGCCGCCGATTTCGCGGACTTGCTGAACCGGGGGCACATCGTTAAGAAGGTCATGCAGAATGATGTTGTCTTGCTTGACGATATTAAGCAGGACGAGCGGCAGATAGCGGAATACACCGCCATTCTCGAGCAACAGGCTTACAGGCGAGCCGCCCTTGAGCAGAGACAGAAAGTATTGACCCACACGGCCTATGCGCAAACACTGGACTGCCGCCAGACCGTGAGTGAGCTTCAGCGTCAGCGAGCCGAACTCGAGCGAATATTGGCCGCAGAGAACGCGGCCTCTGCTCAGTTGAGCGCCATGCTTCGCAAATTCCAGAGATCCTCTGGCGGTGCGCGCGCCACTGAGGTCTGGCGAGGCGGACTCATTCGTCCCGTTTCGGGCAGGATCACCTCCCCGTTCGGTATGCGCTTCCATCCGATCTTGCATGCCTACCGGAAGCATACGGGAGTGGACATTGCAGCGCGTACCGGGACGCCGATCAAAGCGGCTGCAGGAGGGGTAGTCATATTGGCCAGATACTTTGGGGCCTTTGGTAACGCGGTGGTAATTGACCACGGCGGAGGGCTGACTACTATGTATGGCCATTGCTCCAGACTTGCGGTACGCTATGGTCAGAAAGTCAAACAGGGACAGACAGTTGGCTATGTAGGAAGTTCAGGGACGAGTACCGGGCCTCACGTGCACTTCGAGGTACAAAGGAACGGGGTTCCTGTAAACCCACTTTAGCGAAAAGATATCAGAGGGATATGTCACTTGAAAAAAAAGACCAACATCTCCGGAACCTGGATCCTGACTCTATTGCTGGTGATAGCAGCGTTTATGGGTGGGGCCAGGCTGCGAGACATGCAGGCTGCCCCCGAACCTCTGGGTACCTCGGTCCAGGCCAATGCGATACTCAAGCTCACGCCCGAATGGTCTCCGACGACACTTG
>DASRZD010000413.1:0-4683 GCA_035686805.1 Armatimonadota bacterium | reverse complement strand
TCTTGCGAGTCTCGGTGCCCTTGAAATGCCCCAACTGCTCCTGCATGGTTTCGATCATCTTCTCGTGGTAGTATTTGAGCGGATCCTGCACCCTCAGCTTCAGGATCTCCACCATCAGCCCGCCGCCCATGGAAGCTACGGCGGAAATGTACGATCCCTTGGCAGGGTAGAACTTGGCCTCGAATTCGACGGCCTGGCGATTGATCTCATCCTTCTCCCACCCCGACGGGTAAGCAAGCGAGAAACCGCCTTCCTTCGAGACGTATGGCTGCCAGGATTGAGGTAGTGAGGCATCCTTCTTCTCTGAGGCAATAAGGCCGACGACAATGACATTCGCCAATATTCCGACGATCAGTAACCCTGAGAACAACCAGCGTCGTTCCATGAAGCACCCCCCCGGATGGCGCATTGCTAGCTCTTTATTCGTGCTCTAGCCTGAATTTCCTCCAAATGGGTGTCGGGTGTTTGCGATCCCTAGCACCAAACACCCAGCACCTAAGCTCTCGCTTCCGTCAGGAACACATCCACATTCTCAGGCGGGGTGCCGATGATGAGAGGGCTGCCGTTCGCGATCACGAACGGGCCGAAGTCGGCGACCTTCTTCTGACGGCGGACTTCCTCGCGGATTTGATCGGGGGGCCCTCGCTTGAGGAGTAGGCTGTCGGCGTTCCCGATGAGGCACACCTCCGGCCTGAGGGTCTTCCGAATCTCGACCGGATCGAGGACGAAGCCTTTCTTACTCTCCTCGATCATCAGGGCGGCCATGTCCAGGCTGTTGATGAGTTCCATGTTCGGGCGAACGTCGCCCAGCCAGTAGCCGATTCCCAGCATCCCGGCCTTCCGGACCTCGGCATAGAACCAGCGCTTGGTGTCGCCTTCCAGGCGCTCGTGCATCTCGGGCGAGAGGAGGTCGAGGCTCCCGCCAAATCCCTCGGAGAAGATGTACGCGTGCGCGCCGCACTCCTTCGCAGCCCGAACGTCCGTGAGGAATCGCTCGCAGGCCTTGAAGATGTAATGGGAGACGAGGTCGGGCTTCTCATGGCATGCGACCATGGTCTCCTCGAAGGAGTGATCGGACAAATGGCATCCCGCCGCGCCGTCGTTGATGGCGATAAGCACCCGGTCGCCGTACTCGCGGGCGATGATCTCCATGTGCTCGAAGCGCCCGGATCGAAGGATGTCATCTGCCGTGCAAGGACTGGCGGCGAAGTAGTCGTCAATCTCCGACTTGGAGGTCAATCGTAGCTTGGGGACTTGGTCAATCCAGGGGACGTCAAGCTGGTAGTCGTCCCGAATCCGAATCCATTTAGAGTCGTCTGCATTGCGGATGAAGGCTTGGCCGTCCTCGACCTTGCGAGGCCGATTCCAGAATCCCTTCCAACCTGCCGAGCCGAGGTGGATCCAATCGGGTTTGAAGCGCTCGTAGAAGTTGCGCTCGATCCCGGCAAGCTCCGGGCCGCCCTGGTAGTACTGGAACTTCGGATGGAAGCCCGCAAGCTCGACCTTATAGTCGCCCCAACTGTGGAGGACTGCCGGAGCACTGATGGTTTCCCCGCTCAAGACTCGCATCATCCGGTCTTTGGCAATCACTCTTTCATCGTGACGGTCTTCATCTTGTCGCCGATCTCGATCTTGTCAACATATTCCATACCCTTGATGACCTTGCCGAAGACGGTGTAACCGCCGTCCAGAAACGAAGCGTCATCAAGGCAGATATACCATTGACTGCCGGCGCTATTGGGCGCCTGGGATTTCGCCATCCCAACCGCCCCTCGTACGTGCGGGTTCTTGCTCGGCTCGTCCTCAATCGTGTATCCCGGCCCGCCCATACCGGTGCCCTCGGGATCGCCGGTCTGGACAACGAACCCCGGCTCGACCCGATGGAACTTCAGGCCGTCGTAGAATTTCTCATTCACCAGCTTGATAAAGTTGTTGGCGCTGATCGGCGTCTCTTTGGTATACAACTCCATCTCGATCGTGCCACCTTTCGCTAGCTCGATAACGGCGACCGGATTGTTCGGCTTCTGCAGTGCCGAGTAAGCCAAGACTACACCTCCAATGATTATTAGGGATATCGGAATCATCAGTATCTTCTTGATAGGACTGATCTTTGGTGGGCCCGGCTTCGGCTGAACACGTTGCTTCTTCCGTTTTGCCACTCACTTACCTCCGGAACAATGACTGTAGAAAGGGTATCACCTTCACGCAAACTGGTCAAATCCGTGATCGAATACCCAAGCACGCGTACGGGTCAAATCCGTACGCTAACATAACACGAATCCGGCTGAAAGCCGGGTGATCGAGCCGACTTCCCCAGTCTGCTTCAGCAGAGTTCGTGGTGTGATAGCGTCGGGATTTACCCCGACGCGGACGTTGGGTGCAGTTCCAAACTGACGTGCCCCAGGTTAGACAAATCCGGCCGGTGGTATTATACTTATGCCACTAGCAAGCCTAACGGAGGACGACGCCATGCCCGAGGCAGACAGCGCCAAAGAGAAGAACTTCTACCTGGATATCCCCATGAAGTCCGAGCCCTTCTTCCTGCGAGGGTGCAACTCGCTCGACTGGGGGCTGAAGAACCGCCTGTCGAACATCTTTAACCCCGAGAGCGGCCGAACCGTGATGCTGGCGATTGACCACGGCTATTTTCAGGGGCCGACGACCGGTCTCGAGCGGGTTGACGTGAATATCCTGCCCCTCATCCCATACGCCGACACGCTCATGCTCACGCGAGGCATCCTGCGAACGATCATCCCACCCACCTACACTCGAGGGATCGTGCTCCGGGCGAGCGGCGGGCCAAGCATCCTGAAGGAGCTGTCGAACGAGCAAATCGCCCTCGACATCGAGGATGCGATCCGCCTGAATGCGGCGGCGATGGCGGTTCAGGTGTTCATCGGAGGCGAGTATGAGACTCAGTCGGTGGCCAATATGACCAAGCTCGTGGACCTGGGCAATCGCTATGGGATCGCTACTCTGGCAGTGACGGCGGTCGGCAAGGAGATGGTTCGTGATGCGAAGTACATGCGGCTCGCCACCCGCATCTGCGCCGAGCTGGGCGCGACTTACGTGAAGACCTACTACGTGGAGGAAGACTTCAACACGGTGGTGGCTTCGTGCCCCGTGCCGATAGTGATCGCTGGTGGGAAGAAGCTGCCCGAGTTGGATGCCCTCAAGATGGCATCGAATGCCATCAAGGCCGGGGCGCTGGGAGTGGATATGGGGAGGAACATCTTCCAGGCCGAGAAGCCGATTGCCATGATTCAGGCCGTCCGCAAAGTCGTCCATGAAGGAGCGACCCCGGAAGCAGCATACGATTTCTACATCCATGCGCCGGCACGGTGGCCTAAAGTAAGGAAGTCGTGAATATGGTCACGCTAGATAGCTTGAAGGCTGCTTGTCCCACGATCAGCGTCGGGATCTTGACCGCCGACCTCCTCAACCTCGGCTCGGAGATTTCGCTTCTGGAGGAGGCGGGTGTCCGGCTGGTGCACTTCGACGTTATGGACGGCTGCTTCGTGCCCATGATGACCATCGGGCCGCCGTTCATCAAGGCCGTCAAGACGCCCCTCCTGAAGGATGTCCACCTGCTGATTCAAGACCCGCTCGACAAGGTCGAGACCTATGTGGCGGCGGGTGCGGACATCGTCACCGTGCACGTCGAGTCGGCGGACGATGTACTCCCGGTCCTTCGCAAGCTCAAAGGCGTAATCCGCGGGATCGCCCTGAATCCGGGAACGCCGATGGAGGCCATCGAGCCGCTGCTCGATGAGGTGGAGATCGTCGTCGTGCTGGCGGTCGTGCCGGTGCCGCAAGAGCGAGCATCCCGATCTGTCGGGAGAGTCAGCTCGAAGTTCGAGGATTCGACGCCCGGGAGGCTGGCGCAGGCTCGTAAGATGATTGGGCGCCGGGATATTCTGCTCTGCGTGGATGGCGGCATCAAGCGAGACAACATCGCCGAAGTGGCGAAGTTGGGGGCGGACATCATCGTCACCGGCAGCGCGGTGTTCGATGGGAAGGATCCACGAGGGAACGCGCAATACATGCTGGGGGTTGTGGGTTCTGGGTTTTAGGTTTTAGGGCCCCCACAACCCAAAACCTACAACCTAAAACCTTTGCTGGGAGCGATAATGCAAGAACCAACTTGTACCTATGATCTCAAGGGGCGTGTGGCTCTCGTGACCGGTGCTGCCGGGGCGATCGGCTCCGGCATCTGCCGGGGATTACTCAATGCCAACTGCCGGGTGGCGGTCACCGATCTCCCTGGCGTGAATCTGGACGGCATGGTGGAGGAGTACACGGCCTCCTTCGGCGACAGGGTGGTCGGCGTCCCCATAGACGTCACGGACGCTGAGTCGGTAGCTAGTGGGGTTACGAAAGTAAGGGGGACCTTCGGCAGCATTGACATCGCCGTCATCAATGCCGGGATCGCCCACGTCTCGCCGCTCAAGGACATGGATCTGGAAGCATTTCGGCGGCTGGAGCGGGTGAACGTCGAGGGGACGCTCCTCGTACTTCGGGAGATGGCCCGGCACTTCGAGGCTCAGGGGACGGGTGGGGACGTAATCCTCATCTCCACGAAGAACGTCTTCGCGCCGGGGGCGAAGTTCGGCGCCTACAGCGCTACCAAAGCTGCCGCACATCAGCTTGCCCGGATAGCAAGCCTCGAGCTGGCGGAGATCG
>DASRZD010000412.1:0-7584 GCA_035686805.1 Armatimonadota bacterium | reverse complement strand
CGGCGGATTCGGGAAGGTAGTGTCAGTCGGCTTCAAGGTCATCAAGGTTCTGCGGGATGGGCAGGCTGAGCCTTATAGTATCGCCAAGCGCCAGAACGGCAAGAGGATCTATATCGGCGACCCGAACGCCTACGTTGATCCCGGTGCTCACGAATACACAATCGTCTACCAAACCACTCGCCAGTTGGGCTTTTTTGAGGATCGGGACGATCTTTACTGGAATGTCACAGGCAATGAATGGGCTTTTCATATAGACAAGGTGACCGCCGAAGTCATCCTGCCGGCGAATATGCCGGTAGGGAAGGTTTCCGCCGATTCTTATACTGGACCTCAGGGCAGCGAGAGTACGATGGCCAAGTACTCGATCGGTCCCGGATCGCCGCGTGTGCTATTCCGTACCACTCAGGTTTTGGGGTTATACGAGGGGCTGACAATAGACGTCAGTTGGCCGAAGGGATTCGTCCGGCCGCCGTCATCGGCTGATAAGCTCCTCTATGCCTTCCAGGACAACATCGGCTCGATAATGGGAGTTTTCGGATTGGCAGTTCTGCTCGCCTACTACGGAATCACCTGGGCGAAGGTCGGCAATGACCCCGACAGGGGCACTATCGTCCCGCAGTGGGAGATCCCCGACGGGCTGTCCCCGGCCGCAATCCGGTTTGTCCGGAGAATGGGCTTCGACAGCAAGGCGTTCGCTGCGGCGGTGCTGGATATGGCGGTCAAGCGCTATGTGAAGATCGTCCAGGAGAAGAAGGAATACAGGATCGAGAAAGACAAGGCCGATTTGAGCACGCTCGCGCCGGAAGAGGGGAAAGCGATAGCTGCCCTGCTTGGAAGCTCGAACAGCATCACCCTGGAGCAGAGCAATCACAGCAGAATCGCACAGGCGATCGCGGTACTCAACAAAGATCTGAGCGATCACTACCGGAAACAGTACTTCGCCCGAAACACCGGATGGGGCTGTCTTGGCTTCATCGCATCTGTCGGGATCGTGATCCTCATGGCGCTATTGGTGGGGAATATGGCGCCGGGAATCGTGGTGGTCTTCGCGGTTCTGCTCTTGATCGTGAATGCCGTCTTCTTTCCGCTGATGAGATGTGTAACCATCCCCGGAAGACGGCTTCTCGATAAGATCGAAGGTCTCAGGATGTACCTGACGACCGCCGAGCAGGACCGCCTCAATACGCTGAATCCTCCGGAGCGGACCCCTCAGCTTTTCGAGAAGTTCCTGCCGTATGCCCTCGCGCTTGATGTGGAGCAGGAGTGGGCCGAGCAGTTCACGGAGATTCTGGCCAAAGCCGGAGAAGGGGGCACCGCTTATTCCCCAGCCTGGTACCATGGCACAACGTCATGGAGCGAGGTCGGCTCAGGCCGATTTGCCTCAGCGGTGGGAAGCTCTCTTGCGGGAGCAATTGCCTCATCCTCGGTCGCGCCCGGATCCAGTTCTGGTGGCGGCGGCGGAGGCGGAGGTTCCTCAGGCGGCGGAGGCGGAGGCGGCGGTGGAGGCGGATGGTAGGCCCGTGAGCCTATGGTCGAATGGTCGAATGAGGAGATTCATATTGACCATGTGACCATCTGACCATTTATCTCCATTTGACTGCCAGGAGGGCGACGTCATCCTGAAGCAACCCGGCCCAGTTCCGTGTCTCCTCGATAACAACGTCGAGCATCTCATTTGCCGACTCACCCATAGTCTCGGCGCAGAGACGGCAGAGGTTATCCTCTCCGAATAGCTCTCCCTGCCTGCGGGCTTCGATGACTCCGTCGGTATAGAGAAGCAGGCCCTGAGCATCTCGAAGGTCAGCCGTACCAGCCCGATAGTCCGTGCTCTCACCAATGAGCAGGGGCAGATCGGACTGAAGCTCCATCAGCTTGCACTCACCCTCTCTGAATATCAGCGGCATGTGATGCCCGGCGTTCGCATACTCCAGCCGCCGAGTGCGAAGGTCCAGCACGCAGACAAAGCATGTCACGAACCTCGTTTCTCGATTGCCCTCCGTGGATCGGAGGAGTGTGGTGTTCGCATTCGTCAGCGCTTCATCTGGGGGCATCCCGTGGACAAGAAGGCCCTTGATGGTATAGAGCGTCATGGCTGTCAGCGAGGCCGCCTCCAGACCGTGACCGCAGACATCGCCGATGATGATCGCCAGCCGGTCGTCATCCAGCGCGAAGACCCCGTAGAGGTCGCCGCCGACCTTGGCCACATCTTCCGCCGGCACGTATCTGACCGCGATATCCAGGCCGGGGATGGTCGGGGCTGCCGGAAGCAGACTTCGCTGAAGGGTCTCGGCGACCTGGTACTGCTGCTCATAGGCGATCGAGTTCCTGATAGCGATTGCCGCCTGCCTCGCAAAGCTGGAAAGCAGGCCCGCTTCCCTGGGGCCGAAGGCATCAATGTCAGGAGAATAGACTTCCACTACGCCCAGGGCATCCTCCCCCGCCATGATAGGCGCAGAGACGACCGACCGTGCCGGAGGCCCGTCGAGTTGCTGACAGTGGCAGTCCGCCTCGTGACCACCTATCGCTCGGACATCTGCGATCACAACCGGTTTCCGGGTCATGAGCGCCATCCCCGCCGACGTGTGCTCGGTGGAGATCGCGGACTTATCCGAAGCGATCCCTCTCCCAGCCTGAATACGCAGATCCCCATCTCGAATCAGCATGACGGCGGCATAGCGAGACCTCAGCATGTCGGACGCCAACTGGGCGATCAACTCCAGGGTCTCGTTCAGCTCCAGGCTGCTGGCAAGGGCCGAGCCGATTCTGGCGAATGACTGCTCGATCTGGTCACGGGCCTTCACCAATTCGTAATACGGCCGCTGGAATGAAGACAAAAACAGGGCGCGGAAGATGAGGTAAGTCGCCGCCACTTTGTACACGTGCCCGAGAGCATTGAAGACATCGAAGGCGCTCGTGTAGAGCGTGAAACTGAACTCGCTAAATATGACTATGATAAGCGCCATTTGGAGCAGAACGACGTTCAGCTCGCCCCTGCCTCGCTTCCCAAAGATATAGATCGCCCCCGCCGAGAATGCGATTACCATCCATTCGAGAGACTTCTTGAGAAGCGTCTGGCCCACCTCCGGAATGAACATGGCCGGCAGACGGTCCGGGAAATACGAGACAGCGATCGTCAATGCCGCCACAAGCCCCAGTCCCGCACCCAACACGGTCCAGGGCCTGAGCCAACGGCTCCTACTCGCCGGCAGGATGAATGCCGCCGCGAACAGGCCGATTGAATTCGTCAGCCGGGCCGCAATCCAGTAGGTGGAAGCCTTCGAGACACTGTTCGGCGACAGAAACTCGGGCATGCCGTTGTAGGAGAGCGTGTGCAGGAAGTCTATCAGCCCGACCATCAGGAAGACTACGCCGATGAAGAGGTTCTGCTTGTTCGCATTTTGCCTGTATCCATGCCAGCCGACGGTGAATATCGCAAAGCTGACGATGATGCTGAGCAGCTCGGCCACCGTGTGGAAGATGAGGTAGTCGTTTGTTGAGAAGACTTCGTGGTGCAAGCGGGGAATTGCCTCGACCACCGCAAAGCCAAACGCGCAGAGTACTATCGTGAGTGCGAAAAGTCTTCCCCGACTCCCTGCCGTTATGATCGCTCCCGCTTCCTCACCCATGGCTCCTCGATAATAGACGTTTGTCAAAGTCGCGTCAAGCCGAAGGGCACGTAAGCGGACGGTATATCGGCAGTACAAGGGCTTTGTTATCCATTGGTGCTTGACAAGAGAGGCCTACCAATCTATAATTCCACCTACTGATGTCCGTGAGCCAAGACCGGTAATCTTGCCTGGCGACCCAGCCGGTCAAGTATGGAACGATAAATGTGAAAACACTACCCACAAGAGGTATGAAGTGAAGAAGATACTAATCGCTTTCGTTGTCATCGTTCAGTGTTGCCTTGCATCTGCCGCGCCGGCTGCTCAGCCTGCTTCGGCGGATAACATAAGCATCACCCAGGAAGAGTTGCGGTTCGTTGACCTTGTGAACAAGGAGCGAGCCGGCCGCGGTCTATCCCAACTGGTCATTGATCCATTGCTCGTGCAGGTCGCCCGCGGTCACAGCCGTGAGATGGGTGAGAAGGACTATTTCTCGCACACATCGCCGACTCCCGGCATCAAGACGCCGCTCGATCGGTATATGGCTCTCGAGAAGCACAGGCCGTCATGGGCCCTGGTAGGGGAGAACCTGTATTACTGCTCGATTGTGGATGTTGATCGGGGTCACGTGGCCCTCATGAACAGCAAGGGCCACCGGGACAATATCCTGGAGCCGAAGTTCGAGCGGATCGGCGTAGGCGCGTATGTGGACCGGAAGGGGCAGTTCTACGTGACCGAGACCTTCCTGGCGAAGACGGACTGATGGCCGATCAAGTGAGCAGTAAACAGTCAACAGTGAACAGTTGGTTGGTTTCCACTGTTTACCGATTACTGTTCACCGTTCACTGCTTTTATGCTCCCCAGAATGAGTATGAGGGGATCTTCAGGGCGATCCCGTAGAGGCTCCAGAATGAGCCGACGGTGAACTGCCCAAGGATCAGTCCGAGGAAGAAGGGAATCGCCCGGCGGTAGGTTCGCAATCCCCCGAAATGGAGGATGGTCAGCTTAGTGATCCAGGCGATGAGAAGCGGCACCCACACCAGGTTCATTGACCAGCTTCCTGAAATGGCGTAGCCGATGGGATGGAATGGCGACCACATCGCCTGGGTCCGCACGATATTCAGTCCCGTGCAGAATAGGAATCCGATGATCCCCGCCCAGATCGCCTGCCAGTTCGGATGAGTGGGCGCAGCGATCCAGGAGTTCAGCCGGTTGTATGCCTCGAACCCGAACCACATTCCCGAGTTGAACTTCGCAGCCGCACCGTAGGTGTACGCCGCATGCAGGAAAGCCCAGAAGGCGGCGAGCGTTCCCACGAGAGTTGCCGCCATCATGCCCCACATGAACCTCCGATGCACGGCCTTCGAGGACTGCGCCATCTTGAGGCCCTCCATGAGCACCGGCATGGGATGACTTCGGTAGGCGCGGTTGAACCAGTAGAAGAAGGTCAAACCCGTGAGCGAGCGGGCGCTGATGGAGCTGGTGCCCATAGCTCGGGTGATGAAGTGGTCAGGGCCGGAGAAGTGGAGGTCATGGACCGGCGGACCCAGCTCCGCCCTCATTCGGGTGACGGCGATCGAGAGGGCCAGGTAGATTCCCATTCCGATCACCGCCAGCATCGGAGACAGGCCTATCCAGACAAAGAATCCGCAGAGGACGGCAGTTCCCACGAGCGTACCTATGGCGGCGAACCGATAGCTCATCGCCTCATCCTTGTCATCGGCCTCCGACGGCTGACCGATTATCCTCAGCCACACCTGCCTCAAGTTGTGCCGGCCGGCATAGAGGAGGAACACCAGGATCGCCATGTATCCGCCGAAGCACTGCTCCCTCACGAACGGGAACTCGGGGACGGTGTCCCAGGCCATTGCGCTCGACATGACCAACTGCAGTTTCCAGAAGATATAGAAGAACCAGCAGGAGAAGAGCAGGTCAACCGGCAGCAGGAATCCCAGCCCGATTGCGAATGGATAGAACGAATAAGGCGTCCAACCCACGGCATTCCAGGGCTTGGTCGCCAAATACGGCGCGAGGTCAACGTGCTTGACGATGATTTCAGGAATGTTCGGATAGTAGAAATGCAGGCCGTTTATGAGGTCTATCCCTCCCGCCAGCGCGAATCCCGCCCACATGAGCTTGTTGCGGAACAACTTGGCTTCGGGATCGCTCATTTCGAGGGGTAGATGGACGATCGGAAACGAGAGCTTCTCCTTATCCATCCACTGAGCGCGGACGAGGACATTCACGCACATGAACACGAACATCAGCGCCAGCACGAATCCCGACCAGATCAGCACCGGCCCCAGCCACGTCATGATGTTGGTCTTTGTGTAGAGTGTGGACGCCCCGCTGTAATACCCTTTGAGAACATCCAGGTTGCTGACCAGGATTCGCTTCGGGAGATATTCGCCGAACCGGTTCATCCACCCATTGCCCGCGGTCGCAAACTCGTAGGGGTGGCCGAGCATCTGCATGAGCACCGAGATCGTATCATGGCCGGCGAGGGCGCTTCCGATCCCCAGCATAGTGTAGATGAGCAGCATCTCCGCCTGATTGAGAGCATGCCTCGGGGAGAACCGATGGACAAGCCTGTTCAGCGCCCAAAGGATCAGGAATATGAAGACCACATTGGCGAAGAGCGAGATGCTTGTGGGGAATGGCCCCGGGCGGACCTTCTCCATCATGATGACCCAATAGCTGTTCGGCGGAATCAGCAGTATGCCAATGATGAAGGCCCTTGCGCCCAGTGCCCTTTGCCGCCTCTCTGCGAGCTTTTCGGGCTCAGGGGCAGTGATTGTGGACAGATCTGTCTCTTCCCTTGGCAAAGTCATGAGGCGCTCGAACGGAGTACTTCCGTGCCCCTATGATAGGAGTTTGCGGCGGATTCTGTCAACGAGCGGGGATGTCCCCATGTTTTCGGGCGGAGGCGTAACAGACCCCGACATTGCGCAGATCCGTGTCTCGATGCACGTATCCGCAGATGCTGAAGCGGCCGGGGAGCTTCGCCTCGGGGCTTAGGAGCTTCTGCATCATGGCGTCAATCTCGGACTCAGGTCCTCGTGCGAGCACCGTATGATCGGTCTGGGCCGAGAAGTTGAACTCCGGCCCGAGCGTCTTCAGGTAATGCCCGTGATCAATGAACGGTCCAGGGCCGTCAAGAGCCGTGATGCCCAACTTGTGCCTGAGCAGCTCATAGTGCTGAGAAGACCTGCCGCAGAGGTGGATGCTCCGAGGCCCGGTCGTCATCGCCGAGTACAGCCGCTCGTGACGCGGCAGCACGAATCTCTCATACATCTTGGCCGAGAGCATCTGGAGCGAGTCATCCGCGAATCCGAACCCGCCGCTCGACGGCAATTCCGCCTCGATGCCGGTCAGCTTCCGGAATGCCTTGATCCTTGCGATTGTCTTGTCGGTCACCAAGTTCAGGAGCTTCTCAGCGAACTCCGGGTCTTCATGAAGGTCAATGCAAATCTGCTCCAGCCCGCGAATCTCCGCCGACTTCGTGAATATACCGTGAGTGCCGCCGCCGGGCGGATGGACGTCTACCGGCCGATCGAAGTAAACCATCCCATCCGCGAGTTCCTTCAGCGCCTGATACATCTTGAGAGCGCTGTTCTGCCTTACTCGCTCCTCGGAATCAAGATCGGCGATATGACCCAGGAGGCTCTCCTTGTCCATCGGCAAGGGCAATGCCCAAGCGTAATCATCCTCCTGGTAGATCACCTCGCAGCCGAAGAACTCGTTCTCGTCCATCCACTCTTGAACCCCAATCCCCCAGCGCTCGGGGTAGCCGGGAATCATGTCACCGGCGATGTTGTCGCAGAACCACCGCCGGCCTTCCAGTTGGGCGTCGAGATGGACCTTGGGGTCTTTGTAGAACTCGCCGAACTTGTATCCTGACGCCTTCAGCCAAATCTGCTCATCGCAGACGAAGGTCATCGGCACTCGCCGATTCTGCTTGCGGGTGAAATCGTCCCAG
>DASRZD010000411.1:0-3054 GCA_035686805.1 Armatimonadota bacterium | reverse complement strand
AGGAAACAAAGCAGGCCGCAGAGGGAGTTGGAGGCCGCTGTCCACGATCTTCCGCGCCCTCGGCGCTTTCTCCCTATTCCAAAATCCGCGCCGCCAGAGCGAGCGTCCCGATCTGTCGGGAAAATCGCCCTGATCGCCGAGGTCAAGAAGGCCTCGCCCTCAAAGGGCCTGATTCGGCCGGACTTCGATCCGGTGGAGATTGCGAAGACCTACGAGGCGGCGGGGGCATCGGCGATATCGGTGCTCACGGATGAGAAGTATTTCCAGGGGCGGCTGGAGTATCTGACGGCGGTCCATGATGCGGTCAGCTTGCCGGTGCTCAGGAAGGATTTTATCATTGACCCCTACCAGGTCTATGAGGCCCGAGTTGCCAGGGCGGATGCAGTCCTGCTCATAGTCGCGGCGATGCCCATCGAGCAATTGAAGAATCTGATGGCCCTCGCGACAGAGCTTGGCATGGCGTCGCTGGTGGAGGTTCACTCGCCCGAGGAGCTGGACATTGCCCTGGCGGCGGGTGCGAAGATCATTGGGATTAATAACCGGAATCTCCAGACCTTCGAGACGAAGCTGGAGACGACCCTGGAGCTTGCTTCGAGAGTTCCAGGCGACCGAATCCTCGTCAGCGAGAGCGGGATATTCACCCGATCGGACGTCGAGCGTCTGATGGCGGCAGGAGTAGATGCCATCCTCGTCGGCGAGTCACTGATGCGTGCGCAGGATATTAGTCTTAAGATCAAGGAGTTGCTAAAGAGCCGTGTGGAGTGATGGAGTAGTGGAGTGTTGAAGAATCCGTCCAGTACTCCAATACTCCGTTCGGGCACCAGGATAGACATGGTAAGAGTCAAGATCTGCGGAATCACGAATATTGACGACGCCCTCGCCGCCATCGAAGCCGGGGCGGACGCGCTCGGCTTCATCTTCGCCGAGAGCCCGAGGAAGGTAGACGTGAATGCCGTCCTGAACATCCTTGAGAGGATTCCGCCCCTCGTGACGACAGTCGGCGTGTTCGCCAACCAGGATGTGGACGAAGTCTTCAAGATCATGGAGCAAACCAACCTCCATTTCGCCCAGTTGCACGGCATTCCGCTCTTCAGGGAGATGGCCCGCACCTGGCATAGGTGCATCAAGGCCGTGAAGGCGACATCTTGGGAGGATATCTGCAAACAGCTTGAGGATCGCTCAGGTGCATTCTCGTCTGCCATCCATCTGGACGCTCACGTTGAGGGCAAGATGGGCGGGACCGGCCGGACGTTCGACTGGGACCTCGCCATCCAGGCGAAGTCCCTCGGAAAGCCGATAATCCTTGCAGGGGGCCTGACCCCCGAGAACGTCGCAGAGGCCGTGCGCAAGGTTCAGCCATATGCGGTTGATGTCTCCTCAGGGGTGGAGTCATCCCCCGGCAAGAAGGACCACGACAAGATCAGGGAGTTTGTCAATAATGTCAGAAACGCTTAAGCAGCCCGACCAGACCGGGCATTATGGGGAGTTCGGCGGGCGGTTCGTGCCTGAAACCCTCATCCCGGCGCTGGACGAACTGACCGCCGAGTATGAGAAGGCGAAGGCCGATCCCGCCTTCCAGAAGGAACTCGACTATTATCTGAAGGACTACATTGGCCGGCCGACCCCACTCTATTTCGCCGAGCGCATCACCCGCGAACTGGGGGGCGCGAAGGTCTACATCAAGCGCGAGGACCTCTGCCACACCGGGGCTCACAAAATGAACAATACCATGGGCCAGATCCTCCTCGCTCGCCGAATGGGGAAGCCCCGAATCATCGCCGAGACGGGGGCAGGGCAGCATGGAGTCGCCACCGCCACCGCATGCGCTCTCTTCGGCTTCAAGTGCGAGGTCTACATGGGCGAGAAGGACGTGCATCGGCAGGCGCTCAATGTGTTCAGGATGCGGCTGCTGGGATCGAAGGTCACAACGGTTTATTCCGGCACGCGCACCCTGAAAGACGCCATGAACGAGGCGCTCCGCGATTGGGTCACCAACGTCCGAGACACCCACTACATCATCGGTTCCGTCGCCGGCCCTCATCCCTATCCGCTGATCGTCCGCGATTTCCAATCCGTCATCGGCAAGGAGGCCAGGCGCCAGATACTGGAGAAAGAAAACCGTTTAGCCGATTATCTTATTGCCTGCGTTGGGGGTGGAAGCAATGCCATGGGCCTCTTCTACGCGTTCATCGGCGATGCGCAAGTTAAGCTGATCGGGGTCGAGGCTGCCGGTCGAGGCCTGGGCACTCGCGAGCATGCAGCGACCCTGGTTGCAGGCACGAAGGGAGTCCTTCACGGGGCGAGAAGCTACCTGCTTCAGGATGCGGACGGCCAGGTGCTGCCGACTCACTCGGTTTCGGCCGGCCTGGACTATCCCGGCGTCGGCCCGGAGCACAGTTACCTGAAGGATATCGGCCGGGCGGAGTATGTGGCGGCGACCGATCAGGAGGCGCTCGATGCCTTCCAATGGCTTGCCCAAACCGAGGGGATCATCCCGGCGCTGGAGTCGGCCCATGCGGTGGCGTACGCGAAGAAGCTTGTTCCGACTCTGGGCAAAGACAAGATCATTATAATCAACCTCTCGGGCAGAGGGGACAAGGATGTCGAGACGGCGCTGGAGTTCCTGCCGGAGGTGGGGAAATGAGCCGTATCGATGAGAAGTTCGCCCGCCTGAGAGAATCCGGCGAGAAGGCGCTCATATGCTTCGTGACCGCCGGAGACCCGAACCTTGAAACGACTCGTGACATAGTGCTCGAATTGGGGAAAGCGGGCGCGGATATCGTGGAGCTGGGCGTTCCATTCAGCGATCCGATAGCCGACGGTCCGACCATCCAGGCCTCGTCTATGCGAGCGTTGGAATCGGGGACTAATGTTCCGAAGGTGCTCGAGCTTGTCCGCTCGATCCGAGTGACGTCCGAGCTGCCGCTCGTCCTGATGACTTACTACAACCTTGCCGAGCATTATGGGCTTGCAGGGTTTGCGAAGGATGCGGCGGAAGCCGGTGTGGATGGGGTGATTCTTAGCGATCTCATCCCGGAGGAGGCCGGCGAATGG
>DASRZD010000410.1:0-4341 GCA_035686805.1 Armatimonadota bacterium | reverse complement strand
CGACTCAGCGACGTAGATGTGCCCGTAGGCCCGACTGGCGAGTTGGTTCAGATACTCGATCCGCTTCTCGTCGATGCCGAGAGCCTGGGCGGACGAAAGCTCGGATGCGAGCCGCCTGTAGAGTCGGCCGAAGTCGATCAGTTCGTCGCTCGTCAGGCTCTTGAGGCCGTGAGATTCGATTCGGAGAAGGAGCTGCTCGAGCCCTTCGAAACTGTCCTGTTGTTCGGTTTGTCTAATCATCAGCATGTCCACGAGGAGGTCGTTATGAGTCGGGAGATCGCCATACTCACGCCGGAGCACGTAGAGCTGAAGTTCGAGCTTGCCGGGCTCGGCTCGCGTTTCCTGGCGATGCTGCTCGACTCCCTGCTGCAGGCCGCGATCCTGCTCGGCCTCTCGCTGATCTTCCTCATGCCGAGCTTCGCCATGCACAGCCTGGACCTCGGCAGCCTGGCACCCTGGATGATCGCCGTCCTCGCATTAGTGATCTTCGCTGTATGGGGCGGCTATTTCCTCTTTTATGAAGCGACGCGAAACGGCCAGACGCCGGGGAAGCGGGCGCTCAGCATCCGTGTTATCCGCGATTCCGGCCATCCGATCGACTCGCGCGCGGCGGTGCTGAGGAACGTCACACGGTTCGTCGACATGCTCCCTGCGGCGTACGGGATCGGCTGCGTCTCGATCCTTATCAGCCCGGAGTATCGGCGGCTCGGCGACTACATCGCGGGGACGCTCGTGGTCAAGACCGGCCGGCAGGTGCAGGAATCGATCAACGCATCGCAACCGGTCGAACATCCCCTCGCATCTCCCACCCCGGCTGAGACCGACTCGGCCCCATCGCTGCTTCCGCCCGAAGCGCTCGCGCATGTTTCGGAAGTGACGAAGGATGACTACCGCGCGCTCCGACATTTCCTCGGCAGGCGGCTCGAACTCGACGAGACGGTCTGGCGTCCGCTCGCCGGCCAGATCCTCGAACCGCTCGCGGCAAAGCTCCACATCGAGCCCTCGACCCTCCCCGACCCGATCGCCTTCCTCGAAGCGCTCGAAAAGGAATGGGAGCGCAGGATGACGCACTGATTCGAGCGCGGAGTGGGAAATGGGCGTGCGAAAGAGGGTTCGGGACGGGGGTCTCGTGCTCGCCCAGCAGACCAACCTCGCGTTCAGCTGCGTATATATAGGCTGAGCACCCACCTAGTTTAGGTGCTCATGGTTCGTAAGCAGGCAGACATTCAACCAGAGAGCCCCTAGTCCGATCGCCAGCCAAGCGTCAGATCTGGAGACGGAATTCCCCTTGACGATCCGGGCTCAGAGGGGTATAATAAAGTAACCTCACCTGCCGGGGGGATGGGCGGGAAAACATAATACAGGAAACGGCTCTGGTCGAGTTATTTTGAGCTTGAATTTCGCGACTGCGCAAGCTAAGGCAGTAAATGGCTGCCGTGCGGAGGACAAGCGTGGAGGTCATTTGTGGTAGAACTCCTTGACGTTGTCCTTAGTGATCACAAAGCTGCCGGTGTCTATCAGCATGGGGAGCGGGCTAATCCCGAGTTTCCGCCAATCGCGAACCATGTTGATCTGGTTGTTGCGCAGGTTGTAGACGAGTTGAAGGGCCGTGTAGGACATGGTGTAGGTGCGCTGGCCGATGGAAGCATCAATGATCCCCTGCTCGATGAACTGGAGCGTGGCCTCATCGCGATCCATGCCGACGATGTGCACCTTGCCGATCTTATTGGCTTCCTTCACGGCAACGGCGGCGCCCTGCCCACCCCCGGCGTCCACGCAGCCAAAGCCCTTCAGGTCGGGGTGCGCCTGCATGATCGTGCGGCAGACCTTCTGACCCTCGGTCAGCGAGCCCTGATCATTCCCGATGGCGACAACCTTGATGCCGGGGAACGTCTTCAGGGCGTCTTTGCAGCCGTTTAGCCGCTGAGCCAGGTTGTCCGCGCCCGGGATGTAGATCAG
Source organism: Armatimonadota bacterium (assembly GCA_035686805.1). GTDB lineage: Bacteria > Armatimonadota > UBA5829 > DTJY01 > DTJY01 > DASRZD01. The sequence continues at coordinate 2,382 of DASRZD010000410.1, read as the reverse complement.
CGCGACCTCGCCCTCGCCACCGAGCGTCTTGCTGAGCAGCTCGCCGACCTGACGGCCGGCCTGATAATTCCCCGTTCCGACGAAGGTGTATCTTCGGCTCGACGGAGCATCCGCGTCGGCGCACACGACGGGAATACCCGCATCGAGGGCCTTGTTGATCGCGGGAGTGACCGAATCGGCCATGGGGACCATGATGATCCCGTCCACGTGCTGGGCGATGGCGCGGTTGATGGCGTCAATCTGCTGGTTCACATCCACGGTCTGAGGGCCGGTGAATACGGCCTTTACCCCCAGCTCCTTTGCCTTGTCATACAGGCCTGCCTTCGAGTCAATCCAATAAGGCGCACCGGTGGCTGCGGCAATCATCACGTACTGCTGAGCCTTCACCGGCGGAACTCCCGGCGCGGCCGCCTTGTGCGCTCCTCCTCCGAACTTGGCGAATGCGAGGATGACAATGACTATGGCAAGGACTACATTGATTGCTCTTTCCACTTTCTTGCTCCTGGTTGTTGTTAAAAGAGAAACGACGCTGCCCCACGAAGAGCCCGCCTGGTCTATGACGGCGGCAAGTACGAGCACCAGGCCGACCGCAATCAATTGGGCCTCTGGGGCGACATTGATAAAGACAAGGCCGGTTGTGATGATCTGCATCAGCATCAGGCCGAGGAATGAGCCCAGAATAGTTCCACGACCGCCCGACAGACTTGCCCCGCCGACTATGACGGCTGCTATGACTCGCAGCTCAGCGCCCATTCCGCCATTCGGATCCACGGCGTTCGATCTGGCGGCAATCAGAACCCCTGACATTGCGGCGAGGAAACCGGTCAGTACGAAGGCGAATGTCTTTACCCTGGCGGTGGGGATACCAGTCAGCCTGGCAGCCGCCTCGTTGCTGCCAATGTAATACACCTGCCGAAGGTATCTCAGGTGGCGAAGGAAGAGATCGCCGGCGATGATCACCAGCACCAGAAGGACTACCGGCAGGGGAATCCCCAGAACTTTGCTCCAGGCGAGGTTCAGGAAGCTCTCAGGGAATCCGGTGGGCGGATTACTCTTCGTGACGACGAGGACTATCCCGCGGAAGATGCTCATCGTCCCGAGAGTAGTGATGAACGGATTGATCCTGAGCTTGGTCACGATTGTGCCGTTGATGAATCCGGCGAGCAGTCCGGTCAGCAGGGCGAACAGTACCGCGATGGGAACGGGCGCACCCGCTTTCAAGAGCATGGCGGCGACCAACCCGCAGAGCGCCATCTGCGAGCCCACCGACATATCGAATGCGCCGCAGACGATCACGATGGTCATGCCGACTACCATCAGGCCGTCGGTTGATGCCCCCTCGAGGATGGTGGTCGCGGATTCGATCCCGATGAACCGGCGATTCAGGATGCCGAAAACGGCGACAGCAAGGAACACCGAGGCCAGTATGCTGATCTCTCGCATTCGAAACCGCCGTTTTGGTTTATTGGTCTCGCTCATCGGATACTCACGTGCCTTCTACCTCTTGTGGCGGAACACCTGGAACTCGTATACGCAACTGTTCTCACCACCCGAGGTAATGAGCAGCCTGACCTTGCGGGCGGTCACAGGAGTGAAATCGTCCATCTGGCGCACGGCCATGCTCTTGCCGATGACCAGGTCCTTCCAGTCCCGGCCGTTCCAGTATTGTATCTTGTAAGCGGCTATGCCCCTGCATACTGGCCCGGCTTGTGTTGGTCAATGATCGTCCTGTCGAAGGTCATCTCGCTTCCGAGGTCCACCTCCAGCCATTCGCCGGCTACCTTGCCCGCATCGGGACACCAGCCGCTTGCATGGCTCCCATCGGTCGCCTTCTCACCACCATAGTCGCCATTCAACTGCTTGGAGGCAGTGGCTTTCCTGCCCAGGGCCAGATTCTCCCACTGGGCAATCGGCTCGGGTGCCCTCCCCTTGAATGGCTTTGCGACGAAGTTGTCGAATTCTACAGGTTCAAAGCTGCCGGCCAACGCCACTGCTCCATTCGGATGGAAATCGTCTATTGCGCTGCAGACGGTCTTTCCGTCAATAACTGCGATCACGTGGCCCCCTTTGAACCTGAGCTTCAGGTTATGCCATGAAATCGGCTTAACGGTGCCGGACTCCACGAGTGTCGTCGTATCCTTTAGCTGCCACGCGCCGGTATCGTCTATAGTCAGGCCGTAACCTCCCGGCATCGCGCGGCTCAGCGGATCATCTATTCGCCCGTAGACCCCGGCGAAGCCCTGCTCCCCGACACGGACATCAACGCTCACCTCGTAGTCCTTCCAAGCGGCGTCACCTATGATGGTCCATGGACACGGCTGATTGCTGAACCACTCGATGCCTCTCTGGGGCACGATCTGACGCAGGCATTTCCCGCGACCG
>DASRZD010000409.1:0-19983 GCA_035686805.1 Armatimonadota bacterium | reverse complement strand
GGCGTCCATCTGCGTTCATCGGCGGTTGTCCCCTTTCCCGTGAAAAAGCGGTGAAATCGTGTGAACGCAGATGAAGAATGTGTGGCAAAGGCATGAAGTCAGGAGTCAATATCCTCGGCGCACGGTTGCGGTTGCGCGACTCGTCTCGGCATACGTCATGCGTGGGGCGGCTACCAGTTTGCCGGGGGCGAGCGAGGGGTATCTCTCCTGCAGGAGAGTTGTCGTGCAGCAGAACGTGTCAAGAAGAATCATGGAGGCGTTCGGCGAGGCGCTGAGGGCGCTGAATGAGGGAAGCATGCCATTCGTGATAGGCGGGGCGTTCGCGATCCACTACTACACCGGCACTTGGCGGAATACCAATGACCTGGATATCTACATCGAGCGCAAGTACCTTCGCGATGCGGTCAGTATTCTGTCCCATCAAGGCTTCCGGGACATCGGCGAGATGGCGGCAGGCGACCGTGAATGGATCCATCATGCCCTGAAGGACCATGCCTTGATTGATTTGATCTGGCAGCCGCCGAATCATCTCTCGCCCGTGGACGAGAGCTTCTACCGCCGTGGAGTCGAGGGATCGTTCGCCGGCGTGCCGGTGCGGTTCATCCCGCCGGACGAGTTGGTTTGGGCGAAGATATTCACCATGAACCTGCATCGGTGCGACTGGCCGGATATCTTCAAGATCATACGATCCTGCCCCGACCAACTGGATTGGCGGTATCTGCTGGACAAGATGGGGAGTCATTGGCCGGTCTTACTCTCATTCCTGGTGCTGTTTGAGTGGGCTTATCCGAGTGAGGCGGAGTGCATTCCCCAAGTCATTCGAGAGGAGCTATTCAGTCGAACGACGAGGCTCGCGGCAATGCCGGGAGCGCCGATCCGCGAGGCGATACTGGATCCGTGGGTGTATACGAGGCCGGTGTCGCCGTAGGCGACCATGGGGGATGGTCGAGGGTCCATGGTCGAGGGGGATGCGGACGGTTTGTCATTGACCATGGACCCTTGACCATTGACCATCATGGAGAATGTATGCTGATTGGGGCGATGAACAACCCGATGGTGGATGTGGTGCAGGAGATCGAGACCTTCGCCGGGTTCGGATTCGACTTCATGGACCTCACTCTGGAACCCCAGGCCGCTTATTCGGGGACACTGCCGATCGAGAAAGTGAGGGCTGCCCTGGAAAGGACCAGGATAGGCGTCATCGGTCACACGGCGTGGTACCTGCCGATCGCATCGCCGATCCCCGAGATGCGGGAGTCGGCAATCTGCGAGATCGAGCGGGATATGCTCATCTTTGCCAGCCTGGGCGCGACCAAGATCAACGTGCATCCATTCGTGCAAGCCCCTCTACATGAAACCAGATGGATTCGGGAGACGAATATCGCCGCATTCCAGAGGCTTGCCGTGCGTGCGAAGGAGCTTGGGCTCAAACTCATGCTGGAGAACATTGCCGGCCACTTCAATACGCCGAGGGACCTGTCAGTCGTATTTGCGGCAGTCCCGGATCTGGGTCTCCATCTCGATGTGGGCCATGCCAATCTGGAAACCGAGCACAATCTAACTGTCGAACTCGCATCGCTTTTTGCAGATCGCCTGGAGCACGTGCATTTCTCCGATAACAATGGAGGGAACCTGGACCTCCATCTGCCGCTCGGAGTTGGGAAGATTGACTGGAAGTGGATCGTCCACATTCTGAAACGCATAGGCTACGATGGGACAATCACTTTGGAAGTCTTCGCCGAAGATAAGGAATATTTACTTTTCAGCCGCAGAAAGCTACTCAAGCTGTGGAACGAGGAAGATGCGCCGGCCGCCTGATCATGCCGCTTTGGGAAGGCGCTTCGCCCGGGGTTTACGTATTTGCTTGCGCGCCAGCTTGATCAAGTCCTCGGCGCTCTGGTTGCCGCCGGTGGCATTCGCCCAACCCATGTCGGCGTCGAGCGTCACCGGAGTATCCGAATATTCCACTTTGAACTCGGCGGCGCTCACGCCTTTCAGGATGCGGGCACAAATCCTGTCGGACTGCTGCTTCGTGTGGAGCAGTATCAGGCCGAACTCATATTCGCCCAGCCGCCCCATAATATCACAGCGCCGAATGATGTCCTTCACTTTCTGTGCGAGGCTGCAGAGGATGTCGTCACGCCGCATTCTCCCAAACTGAGCTCCGAACTCCTCGAGTCCATGGACCGTCAGAATGGCAAACCCCACTTCCGACTTGTCTCGGGAAGCCCTGGTAAGCTCTTCTTCCAGGCGATTCTTCAGATACCGCTCGTTGTATGTGCCGGTCAGACTGTCGAGCACGTCGCCCTCCTCTTCGGCGGTCAATTGGTCGGATCGCCTGCTGGCCAGCTGGAGCTGCATTTGCACCTCGCGAATCTCCTCCGTAGTGAGAATACGCCGAAGCTTTCGGGTGCCCGTGCGGAGTATATGCGAAACGTAGTTGCAGGAGATGCCCAGTTTCTTCGCGATCTCAGTCTGGCTGAGACCGCTGAAATAGAATTCCTGGATGACCTTCTGCTCGATGAGCTTGAGCTTATTCATGGACATTTCCAGGACGATCTTGTCTTCCACGGGAAGCTGGAAGGTGGCAGGCCTGTCCTCCCTCATGCGGTCGAGGTCCCATCCCCCATTCTGCGTATCGTCCTGATCGCTGTCCAGGGAGGTAACCTTTAACACGTCACGAGTGGTGAGCAGCTCGGCGATAGTTTCCTCGGGCAGGTGCATCACGCGGCCGATCTCCGCATTGGTGGGCTGACGTCCCAACTCCTGACAAAGGCCTTCTATGACCCTCGTCATTCGATGGTTCAGCTCCTGGAGCCAGGCCGGCTCCTTGATGATCTTACCCTTGTCACGGAGCGCATGCTTGATCTGGCCGATTATGAAGTGGGTGGCGTATGTGGAGAACTTCACGCCTCGCTCGGCATCATAGTGATCGGTCGCGATCAGCAGGCCGATGTATCCCTCCTGGGCAAGATCCTCCATCGGTTCTCCCGAACCGGCGAACCTGCGAGCGATACTCTCGACGAGCTGCTTATACTGCAGGATGACCCTTTCTCTCAGTTGGCCGTCCTTGGTGGCAGCATATTGAGTGAGAAGCTCCTGAATCTGCTCCTCTGTGAGTTTTGTATATGAAGGAGTCTGCATATGTCTCCTGCCGGCCACTAATTGACGGAACTTACCAGTTTAAAGATCGGTCCCATTACCGATATGGCAATGAACCCCACGACGACGCCCATGAAGACGATCAGCATCGGCTCGATGAGGGATGTGAGTCCCTTGACCGCGGCGTCAACTTCTTTCTCGTAGAACTCCGAGACCTTCACCAGCATGTCACTCAGACGACCTGTTTCCTCGCCGACATCTATCATGTGGGTTACCATGGTGGGAAACAATCCGGTAGTCTCCAGGGGCGCGCTTATCTTCTGGCCTTCACGAACGCTCTCTCGGGCCGTCTGCACTCCCTTGGCAATGACTGCGTTGCCGGCAGTTTCGCCCACAATCTCCAACGCTCGCATCATCGGAACGCCGCTGCTCACTAGCGTGCCGAACGTTCTCGAGAACCTCGAAATGGCCATCTTCTGGATGATATCCCCAACGATGGGGACCTTCAGCTTGAGGTAGTCTATCTGGTAGCGACCCTTCTTCGTCTTGCCGGTCTGCTTCACAAAGACCAGCACGCCGACCACCAGGATGACGGGAACGTACCAGAAGTGCTTAAACAAGTCGCTGGCGTCGAACAGCAGCTTCGTGTAGATAGGCATTTCGACGTTCATGCTATCGAAAATCTCTTTGAACTTCGGCAGCACGAAGGTCATGAGAACGAAGACCATGCAGCAGGAGAAGATCAGTACGATAATCGGATACATCATCGCCGACTTGATCTTCGTGCGGACCTCCATCTCATATTCCAGGAAGCCGGCCAATCTGTCCAATATCTCGTCGAGAGTTCCACTCAGCTCCGCGGCACGGATCATGTTGATATACAGTTTAGAGAACACGCTACCGTGCTTGGCCAAGGCATCCGTTAGACTGATGCCGTTCTTCACGTCGCGCATCGTCTGGTTTATGACCGGCTTCAGCACCGGATCTTTCAACTGGTTGCCCAGAATGTCCAGACACTTCACGATGCTGATGCCCGCATTGATCATAGTCGCGAGCTGCCGGCTGAAGACGACCAAGATGTCCAATTTGACCTTCTTGCTTCTGGTCAAAAGGCTGAACTTCCTCTGCTCGGTCACGCCGGTAACATGGTAGCCCTGCTCGTGAAGTCGCGCGAGCACCAGTTGCTGATTCTCGGCTTCGATCTTTCCTTTCACAGGTTTCCCGGCTGAATCCACTCCCGTATATGCATAAGTCATGGTTTATTAGCTCCTAAACTTATCCGTCATTGAGCAACCGAAGGAAATTGTCCAGATCCACTGCTCGGCACACGGCATCCTCGTAGGATATGCGCCCGTCCTTGCAAGCGCTGGACAGTATCTTGTCCATAGTCCTCATGCCCTGCATGCCGCCGGTTTCTATGGCGGAGTATATCTGGAAAGTCTTGCCTTCCCTGATCAGGTTTCGGATCGCCGGGTTCACCACCATGATCTCCACAGCGACAAACCTCCCCCCGCCGATCCTGGGAATAAGCTGTTGGGCAATTACCGCCTCCAAGGTGTTCGATAGCTGGACCTTTATCTGATCCTGCTGATGAGGCGGAAAAACGTCAACCACACGGTCTATGGTCTGCGGGCAGTTTCTGGTATGCAAAGTGCCGAAAACCAGGTGGCCCGTCTCCGCAAGCGTAAGCGCGGATGAGATGGTCTCCAGGTCCCTCATCTCTCCGATGAGAATGATATCCGGGTCCTCTCGAAGTACTGCACGGAGCGCATTGTTGAACGAGTCGGTATCTGCGATCAACTCCCGCTGGTTTATCATGCTCTTCTTATGCCGGTGCAGATACTCGATCGGGTCCTCTATGGTCATGATATGGGTATTGCGCTCGTTGTTGATGTTATCAATCATCGTGGCAATCGTCGTGGACTTGCCGCTTCCCGTAGGCCCGGTCACCAATATCAGGCCGCTGTTCCTCTTCGCCAGCTCTCTCAGTATCCCGGGGAGACCCAGTTCCTCCATCGAGGGGATGGCATGCGGAATAGACCTGAGGGCCGCGCCGACACTCCCTCTCTGGCGATAGATGTTCACCCTGAACCGGCCGGTGTCGCGGATTCCATAAGAGAAGTCGAGCTCCTTGGACTTCTCAAAGAGTTGGATCTGCTCATTCGTGAGGATGTCATACACCAGGCGCTGGGTATCCCTGGGCGTCAGGGCCTGATACTCCGTGGGGATCAGGCGGCCGTCCACTCTTATCATCGGCGACAGGTCCACGGTGAGGTGGAGGTCTGATGCACCCATCTCGACCGTCAGCCTCAGAAGATCGTCAATATGGAGATCAGCAACTGACTTGTCGCCGGCAGTGAGATTGTCCGTAAACTTTGTGTTGTCCAACATATCCAGGTTGCTCACAACGTTCCCTCCAATTAACCGGCGTACATCACTCTCAGTGATTCCTCGACGGTGGTCAATCCGAGAAGGATCTTCTGCATCGCGTCGTCGCGCAAGGTCTTCATGCCCGCTTCAACTGCTGCTTCCTTTATCGCGTAGGATGAGGAGTTGGCAAGTACCAGATCGCGAATCTTGTCGGTGATGGGCATAAGCTCATAGATACCGATCCGGCCTTTGTACCCAGTACCCTTGCAGAAGTCGCAGCCGCGCCCTCGGAAGAAGGTCACCTCCGTGCCCTCCTCGATATTCATGCCGAGCCGTTTCACTGCGTCTCTCGGTGGGGCGTAGCTCTCCTTACATTTCGGGCAGATGAGTCGCAAGAGTCTCTGAGCCAGTACTCCCGCCACCGCCGAAGCGATCAGGAAATTCTCAATGCCCATATCCAGAAGCCGGGTGATGGATCCGGGCGCGTCGTTGGTGTGCAAGGTGGCAAGGACGAGGTGACCGGTCAATGCCGCCTCTATGGCGATCATGGCTGTCTCCTGGTCACGAATCTCGCCGACCATTATAATGTCCGGGTCCTGGCGCATCATGGTGCGAAGACCGCTTGCGAAAGTCACCCCCGCCCTGGGGTTCACCTGAGTCTGCGTAACCCCGGGAAGCTCGTACTCCACAGGGTCTTCGATCGTCAGGATGTTCTTCTCTCCCGAGTTCAACTGACTGAGGACCGAGTACAGCGTGGTTGATTTACCGCTGCCTGTCGGGCCTGTGACGAGGATTATCCCGTAGGTGCGGCTGATGACCGATTGGAATAGCTCCAGGGTCTCCGGCAGAAAACCCAGCTTGTTTAGTCCGATATGAATCGAACTCTTGTCAAGGACCCTAAGAACGACTTTTTCGCCGTTTATATTCGGCAAGGTGGAGACACGGAAGTCATACTGCTTCCCACCCACCGTCGCGCTGATTCGGCCGTCCTGGGGTGCTCGCTTCTCGGCGATATCCATATCCGCCATGATCTTGATCCTTGAGACCAATGAGGCCTGGACCTTCTTGGGGACGGTGAGCCCGTCATGCATTATGCCGTCAATACGGTATCTCACGCGGAGGGCGGACCTCCCCGGCTCGATATGGATATCGCTGCATTTGTCTTGTATGCCTCTGGTGATAATCAGGCCCGTCAACCGCACTACCGGCGCTTCCTCGCTGAGTTCCCGGAGCTCCTCTATGCTTACTTCATCATCGGAAGTCTCCTGCTCAGTCAGGGAAATATCGGCTGTCTGGATATCATCCACCAGCTCGCTGACTACTTCGGACGTTTCGGAGGAACTGCTCCCGTATTGCTGGCCGATGGCAATGACGATGTCTTCTTCGGTGGCGATCACCGGTTCAATTTCAGCCCCAGTGATCAGGCGCACTTCGTCAATGGCGAAGACGTCCAGGGGATTCTTCATCGCCAGTGTAAGGGATCCATCCCGCTTAATGACCGGGATGACCTTATACCGGCGAGCCAGATCCTGTGAAATGCACTTCACGGCTTCAGGTTCAGCGGGATTCTCGCTCAGATCATGGTACTGAACTCCCCACTGCATGCCAAGGCATCTCACCTTGTCCCGCTCGGTGATCATGCCCATGCTTACGAGCACGTCGCCGATCTTCTCGGAGGTGCCCAACTGGCGCTGTTTCTCTGCGGCCTCGTTGAGTTGCTCCTGGGTAACAAGACCTGCGCTAACGAAGATTTCCCCAATGGATTTTCTTGTCATCAATATTCCTGTCTAATCCCGTTTCCAACGGGAAGAAGCGGATCCGCCGCGCCCTGGAGCTCGGCGGATCGCTCACAGAGATAGATTTGGTACTGCTTGCTGGTCGCTATGGATCAGTGACAAGTTTCGGCGTGATGAACATCATAACTTCGGAATGGATCTTGCTCGTAGACTTGGATCTGAACAACTGTCCAATGATAGGCAGATCCTTCAGAAGAGGAATGCCGGAAACCGTCTTTATGTCGTCGTCCTTGACCAGCCCGCCTATGACGATCGTCTCGCCATCCTTCACGCGGACTGTGCTGTCAATGAACCGCCTGGATATCTGAGGAAGCGACAGGCCGGCGGGAGTATCCAGGAAGGAAGTGATAACGCTGACCTCCGGGTGCAGGTCCATCGTTATGTATCCGTCCGAACTCACCCGACTTATGGTATGGAGCTGGACTCCCACCCTGGCGGTCTCCGTGCTAACAGTTGTTCCTTGGAGCGTATGGTCCACATTTATGACGTACTTGACCTCATCGCCAATGAAGATGCTCGAGGGCTTGCCGTCGAGGGCCAGAACATTCGGATTTGCCAGCACCTTCCCCTTCTTGTCTTGAATGAGCGCCCTGATCCTGGTCATGATGTTTAGCCCGGTTCGAGTGAACCTGCCGATATTCAGACCGGAATCGGGAGTTTCGCTTATCGTCTGCTCGCTGAATACGCCCTGGTCTCCCCAGTCGATGCCGAGGTCTTTGGATGCATCATCGTTGACATCAATCACCTTGGCTTCGATGAGGATCTGCTGCTGAGGCACATCCACTTTCGCAAGGAATTCCTTGGCCTTGTCTACATCTTCCTGGCTGCCCTGAAGTATCAGCACTTTCGGCGGGGCAACCTGTTCGGTGATCTTACTGTTGGTTGGCGACGTGGACGTACCTTCCGAGCCCATCGCAATCGCCTCCGGACACTGCAGATTAAAGCCCTGATTCGGGCCGATTGATACTTGAAGGCCCTTCAGCATCGTGGCAAGAAGGCTTTGAAGCTCTCCGATGTCGGCATACTTCACCTCGTACAGCTCGGTCACTGATCCCGCGCTGTTTGCAGCCACGGAATCTTCGATAGCCTGCACCATAGCCTTTGCGGAGTCAACAGCATCGGCCGGGCCGTTCAGCACCAGGACGGTCTGCCCTTGGGGGGCATCCTTCTTCGCGTTAGCCGCGCTGGAGGTCACATTGACCATGCCATACTGGGCCTCGAGCATCTTGGTGACCAGGGCCGGATCGCTGTACGCCAGGATCGCAACCGCAGTTACCTTCTCTTCGTTCGCAGAACTCGAGCCTGCGAGAGACTTCAGGTTCTCCGCCGTTCCGACAACGTAAACGCCGTCTCGCTGCTCATACCGGAATCCGCTCAGGTTGGCGACGAGCTTCAATGCATCCTCCACAGACACCTTGTTTAGAGAGGCAGTTACCTCGCCCTTGACGTCAGCGCTGGCGACAATATTCACTCCACCCTGAGTTGACAGTGCCTTCAAGACATCATGGATGTCGCTGGCAACGAAATCGAGCGAGACCAGTTTCTGCTTGGGGACTTCCGGCAATGCGCTTGCCACCAGGATCGGCTTCCGCTGAATCACCGGCTTCGGAGCAGTATGCGTCCTCGGCAGGATAGGTGAAGTACTCGCGACGAGAACAGGCTTGGCCTCGGCGACCGGCATGGCCGCCGGCTCAGACTCCGCCATCTGGACAGGCTCAAGGGCCGGCTGCGCTTGTACCTCAGCCTGGATTGCCTTTGACGGGGATGCAGTGACTGGCACAGTGCTGGTCTGCTTCGACGCCTTTACCGCCATCTGCGTCTTGCCCGAGGTCCGGTTGTACTTGTCTATCGTGATGATGGCGAGCTTCTTGCCGTTCTCGTACTCGATAGAGTACTTCATGAGCGAACCAGTGGCAACGGCAATCCTGGCAATTGGTGGTGAGTCCTTATACCCGGCGCAATTGATGAAGCGAACGCCGCCGCTATTGATATTCACTCGTCTCCTCTGAGACGCGGCGATTGTGCCATACAGGTCTAACACGATATATCGGGCACCCAGGCGGGTATCATAGAGCGCCAGCGGCGCACTCGCGGTGGCCTTGATCACCACAGCATCTGCTGAGTTGATGATGTCTACTTTGCTGATTGTTTGCTTTACAGCGGCATGCACCGGCGGTGACCATAAACCGATGGCCAACGCTGCCAGCAGGATAATCAGCGCTCCCTTCTTCCAGAATCTATTTGGATTCATGTGCCCCTTGTTCGGTTGCATTGTTACCTCCTGATATTCAAAAGACAAACGAAATAGACTACGCCTACTTCTTGTTCGGGGGACTTCCCAGGGCCAGGATGATAGTCTTGCTACCGGACCTGAGACTAACCCCCTTTCGGGATATGGATTGCACTACGTATCCGCCATCAATGCTCTGCCCCTCGCGAACGATATATCGTGCGCCTTCTTCGCCGCGAATGATGGCAACGTTGCTGCTTCCCTCGATCACACCTGTCAAACGGAGTACGCTTGCCGGATCGGGCTGATCGGACTGCGTATTTGCCTGCCGGCCGGAAGGAGAGAAATCAATCGGCTGAGTCGGCAGAGGCGTGATCATTGGAAGCGGCAATCTGGAGTCCCGTGCCACCAACGGCGTGGGTCTGGAACTTGTTGATTGCTGGCGCTCTGCTTGCCGAGCAGGCTCGACCACCTGCGGCGTGAATGGGTCGCGCGCCTGGTAACCCGAGGTCTCATTGACTTGAGTTGCCACCATCGGGCCGGCGTCATCCTCTGCCGCAGTAGGCTCTTCCGACTTCGCCATGCTGCTCTGCTCCACCTTTGCCGGCGTCGAATCCTTGTGGGCCGGAGTTGGCTTGTTGCCCCCAACCACTTTGAAGACCCCAACGCCCAGCACGACGGCAGTCAGGCAGCACAAGACGATGATCTGGTTCTTTTGGTTGTTCATCATCCACCTCACTAAGTTCGTTCAGCGACTGCCTGGGCCGTCTGCTGCATGTCATCTACCGGCTTGCGTGCAGTATCTTTGAGAATGAACGCGGTTGTGTTGATAGTTATGGACAAGTCCGGCGACGTTATCTGATCCGGACCCTTGATGGGCTTCAGCTCGACCGTGTTGACCGCGATGATCTTCGGGAATGAAGTGATCCCATACAGGAAGCGCGACACATCTGCGTACTTCCCGTTCATCTCCACATCAATCAGGAGCTTGTCGTACGGCTCGGGCTTCTTCTGTTCGGCAACCTGTTTGCCATCCGGTGTCGCTGCCGGACGAGGTTTCTTGTTATTGTCGGGTTTCGGCCTGACTCCGACCACCCTCAGGTTGACATTCCTGCCAAGTTCTTCGACCTGTCTCAGCAGAGTAGGCACGTAGGACTTGGTAGATACCCCTTGCTCCAAAATGCCGAGTGTAGTCTGGGCATCCAGATACTCTTGTTCCACGGTGGTCAGCCGGCGTGCTATCTCCTTGCTGCTCTCCAGCTGCTGCCCTTTCTTAGCTATCTGAACATCCAGGCTGTGAACTCTGCGTGCCAGCTGATAGTACGTGAAACTGAGAACCACCAGCAGACCAACCACTGCAATTCCGAGGCAAATGAGTGATTGCTTTGAGGGTTTAATTGGAAGCATGCGGTGTCCCCCCTTCCTTCATGTCCTTTGATGCAAGCCTGGCTACTACTTGAAACTCCAGGGTCTTCCACTCGCCATTACCTTCCTGTGTATAATCTAGGTCTACTCGCTTGAATTCCGGGAACTGGTTAAGACAAAGCATTGTTTCGCCGACCAGTCTCTGGCTCATAGACACTCCTGCAAGACTGATCGCAAGAGCGGCTTCCTCGCCTGTCTGTGACTGCGTCCTATTCGTGGACACACTGGTAAGCCAGGTCTTCTCGGGCATGCTCCGGCTCAGATCCTCCAAAACGGTGTACCAGAGCAATGTCCTTTCCCGAGACTCGGCCAACAGGTTCAACCGGGGCTCGAGGGCCTTGATCTCCTTTTCATACCGACTGATCTTGTCCACTGTGGGCTGGAGTTCCGTCAGCTTGGCATCCAACCCGCGGATAGCCACGTTTGCCGCGTGGACACGAGCAGTCATGAACCCCACGACTGCCAATGTGATCACTATTTCGCCGATGATTACAAGGAAGACGCTGCTGACCAGCTTCTCAAGCCGTTTCTTCTCTGCCCTGCGGGCAGCAATCATGTTGATAGAGGGCATTGTTCTCCCTTCCCTTCGTGTTCCCCCAAACTCACCTCTGGATTACTCAGGCAGCAATTGCCTTTGCGATGACGGGATTCTCTTTGGTTGCCAATCCAAACGCGACGGTGAACAGAGGCAGATCCTCTTCGTTCAGCGATGGCACGCCGGTCAGATCGCTAGATACAGGCACGCCCATGCTGACGTTCACATTCAGGCGACTGCTGGCATACGGCATCAGGCCTCTGAGGCGCGATGTGCCGCCCGTGAAGATAAGCCTGTCCACAGTAGTCTCCCCAGCTCCTTCGGGCAACTGGGATTGGTAATAGTTGATAGACCGCCGGATCTCTCGAAGGATCTCGTCTATCAACGACTGCATTACCTTCAGACCGGGCACCGGAGTGAACCCCTGAGGCGCTTCAACGAGATCCGACAGGTCGAGCGCATACTTCTTCTGCTCGGCCTCGTCCTCGGAGCAGTTTTCCGCATTCTTGATGGCATTGGTGAGGCTTCTGCCGGCAACCTGAATCGTCCGAGTAAGCTCCAGCTTGCCATTTACCACAAGGTTGATCTCAGTGTGGCTGGCGCCGATGTCCAGCAGGGCGATCGTGCCGACCCTCAGACTATCATCGGGATTATGCTCGATCAAACCCCGAAAAGTCGCAAATGCCTCGATGTCTATCGCCAGCGGATACAGGCCGGCCTGCTCCAGGACTGCGAGCCTGGTATCAATCATGGCCTTCGGAACAGCCACGATAAGGACATCCATCTGCCCCTCTTCCGCGGCATCGCCGAGTATCTCGAACTCGATGACACTGTCCTCTATGGAAGCGGAGATGAGCTTGCTGGCCTCATAGCCGATCGACTTCCTGAGCACTTGCTCAGTCATCTTCGGCATAGAGACATGCCTGACGATGACGCCGGGGCCTGCGATTGCGGCTATTGCGCTTGGCGACTTGACTCCCGCTGAGCGCATGCAGAACTGGACGGCGCTCGCAACATCAGGGATTTGTACGACCACCCCTTCCTTCACAGAGTCAGGAGGAGTGGGACACATGGCAACACCAGTTATCTGTGCTCCAAACTTTTTGGGCTCGGCGCTAACCACTTTGATGATACTGCTGCCGATGTCCACTCCCAGCGTGTTTTCGCGTGCAAGCAAGCGGGAAAAAACCACCTGACTGCCTCCTTTATAGACCTATGATAACGTGGAAGATTCATGAGGGGGCGAACTGCCGATATCCCTTGCACATGTCATGCAAGGGACCAGGAGATCTACGGACAAAGCAGACCTGCCCCTCCATCTGCCGTTATTACTCTAATTATCGTCAGCCGGCCTGAAAGATAGAGGGTGATTTTTCAAAATCAAGGATAACTGCGAGGACGTTGCTGGGGATTAGTATATTACAGTGTCGCCGTAGTCTCGAGGGCGCAAGAATGGAACCGCCTTGCCATTCACTGTCGTTGTTCCAAGGACGCCTGTGATCACGGTGTAATCGTTATCATCAGGTGGGGACGGAAGTAAGGAAGCATCTACCCTGAGCCCTGTGTCTCCCGCGCCATACTGCAATCCCGATCCATCGTCAATGTGGAAGTAGTCAGTCCCCGATGAGCGCACTCTGCCCGTGACCGTGATGAGTAGGCCGGCGCTGATCAGCCCAGGATCTCCGTCCATACTTACGGCCCTGTTTGTCATGGCAAGCGGATCGAGGTTCAGTGTGCCGGTAAGTTTCCACACGACGGGATTGACGATCAGACGCTCGCCGGAATATGTAGACAGGTCGCCGGATACCTCCAGCAGCTCTCCCGGGGACACACCCGAGCCTGATACCTTCAGGCCTGCTGATCGGTCCGTCGCTTCCACATAATACTCAGATCCGAAGACCGCAGTGACGGCGACATTCGATATTTTGATGCAGCTTCCGTCCGGCGCCAGGCGGGCGAGACCCACGCTGGACACAGGTATGTAAGCCGGCTCTATCTTCACTGCATCGGCGATCACGACGTAGCCCGAAGGCGCATTGTTGGAGAGTCTCACGGATACTGTGTCACCGCTGTTGACCTCATACGTCCCCAGCAGGTTCCACTGTCCGCCGTCCGTCTGCTGGTTTACGATTACAGGATACTCCGCGCCTTGTACGAACACCGAATAACATGCCTGGATGGAGCGATTGCTGCCCTGAGGCCACCATGCGTACATGCGATACAAGTCGGTCCGCTGAACCTGCGTCAGCCAATCGGCATGGTACGTGCCTGTGGCGCTGGTACTTGCCCAGCGGTAGTCAACGTCATACCTGTCGCCGGAGCTGGTGCCGGTATTCCATGAACCCACAACGCTGAAACCGGGATCGGTGTTGTCTATGATGATCTCGTCGCTCAGCCTGGTGAGTATGTAGAAATCCGCTGACTCGGCATGCTGGCCGAGGTCGTTGTCGGCTTCAACCCTGATCTTATAGACCCGGCCGGGAATCAGGTCCTGCAAGGTCACTCTATGCACGAGCACTCGGTCGGTCTCATGAATGCTCGTTATCTCACTTGCGAAAGCCAGTCCATATTCGACAGTCGTGTCTGCCGGAACATTAGTCTCCCATCGAATCTCCGCCGAATCGGACAGTACCGATGTGCTGATGTTTGAGATAGTGAATTGCACCGGCAGAAACTGGACGCGAGGATTGCTGAACCAATCGCTGACTGTGACTGCTATCGCAACCGTATCACTCAGGTCATACTGCACACTCCACTGGTTCGGGCCGACTGGAGTGCAGTCAATTCGGCTATAGGTTCCATCAACGCTTCTCCTGGCGACGAACGGCTGCTTCTGGTAGATCGCCTCATCTGTGCTGAAGACAGCAGTTCGGACTCCACCGCTGTCTGAGGTTGAGAACTGAATCTCGGGAGGCGTGACGTCGGTCCCATTCCGCCATTTAAGCATGCATTCGCGGCCCGTGAGGTACTCGAACTCTACCAGTGGGAAGACCTCATGTTCGGCAGTCAGAAGGGCGTGCACATCCGACACCTGCGTTGGAAAGTCGGTTTCCTGCAGATGCGACCAGGCGGTCAAGAGTTGTGGCGTTCCCGCCATAGCCGCCAAGAACATGTCCTCGACCACGTCACTTGTTATGCTCTTCATATAGATGCAGCGGGATTCCCAGCCTCTCATATTGCCAGGAACCTGGTAGTCATCAGGATCCGGGTGATATGGCGCCCACTCGGCCGGCGAGTAGGTCCACCAGGTTGCGCCATGGCTGTTCTCAAACCTGTATGGGAACCAGTCGTCCAGGTAACGCTGGAAGATATTGTCCATATAGTGCCATCCGCTCCTGAACGAGCTGGGGAAGAACCCACGATCAAGGACGAAGTGTGCCACCGTGCTGTCGAAGTCCTCGATGCAATATGAGAAATCGGGCGCTGCATCCCACGCATATACTCCGTCTCCATCCATGTCATACCAGAGCCATGTATGGTAATGGTATGCCATCTCGTCACCCCACCTAGTGACCTCGTCCCCATGATAGTCCATCATCAGCTCGTATGGCAGGAGCGGGCCGGTAGTCGTGCCGCAAGCGTACATTGACCCACACAGCATGTACCATGTGAACTTGACGGAGTTGCCCAGGCTGTCCCGAATGGCATCACGATAGGACTCGGCCATGACCTGCGCAGCCTGTCCAGTGGGAGACGCGTAGGCTGCATCGGCGGGAGGGAAGGCGTTGTAATGGCTGCTGGTATTCAGCCCGCCAGTGGAAGTATCGGAGCACATCTGAACGTAGACCTTCGCCGGCGAAATGTCTGACAAGATGGTGAGATCGTCTATGTAGTAGGTGCTGGTATGCGGCAAGACGAAATTGCCGACCACTATTCTGGTAGGCACGGCCAGGTAGGTTTCCGCTATAGAAGCATCCGGCGTCTGATGACCGTCCAGGTACAGGTTCGTGGTCGAGCCATCGTAGGTGAGGCGAAACCCGTGCCATTGTCCATAAGTCAGCGGGTACGGCACGTTGGAGGTCTTGCCGCGGAGATCCGAGAGCTGCACCGTTCCGCCCGGCAGCACAAAGAGAATTAGTGCCAGCGATCCGCTCGAACTCTGCAGGCACCATGGGATGGCCTCGTCACCCATGGATTCCACGTAGAGGTTGAATGTGCACGAATAACACTGGGATACAGAGCCGAGTCCTGAAAGTGCGCGAATCGCGCCCATTTCATTGACCGAGGAGACCTTCAGGCTATATGTCCCCGATGTAGACTGCTCGCTGCTTACTGTGACCGAACCTGCAGGATACTCTTCCCACGTGGGGCTCGTGGTCCAATTCCCGTCGTCGAAGTTGTCGCTGAAGGCGAGGTAGTCCGCACAGGCAGTAGGACACGTGAGAAGAAGGAGAACTGCCGCAATAACCAGTCTCATCAAAACTACCCCTAAGTCGTAAAGTGCATGAATCGTGCCAAGTTGGATGCAAGGCCTAGTCATTGACGATGGGCATCGGATCTGGTATCATATTCCCGTGCCCCCGTAGCTCAGGGGATAGAGCGCGGGCCTCCGGAGCCCGAAGCGTAGGTTCAAGTCCTACCGGGGGCGTATTGACACAGGACGATTTGCAGCCTGTTTCACCGGTGTCAATACGCTCCCGGTATGGCTCAAACATCCCCGTTTCGATCGAGATCGCCCCGATCGGAAGCCTGGTATGCAAGGTTAACCGATCGGGGTATACCTGGACGTATGCCACTACCTTGGAAAGCAGCTCGTGTCGTTCGGCCTCGGACGCCGCCGCCCATTCCTCAGTCAAGCGCCGGCGAAAGGCTAGGATATCCGAACTGCTAATCTTCCTGGCAGCCTCCGGCTTATCCGGTTTCAGCGCCTCCATGCTCGACTTCGCCCGCCGCGTCAACCTCTCGTACTGCTCAAAAGGCATGATTCCCTTTGCGTATGCTAACCCTAGCCTCTCGATCTCCGCTTTCAGGGATCTCTCCTTCGCCGCCGATTCGTCCTGCAGCTTCGTCGGCTCGGGCCGGGCCTCCACGTAATCCATGAACTCTCGTAGGCATGATGCTAATGCCGCCTGGACGCCCTGGAGGACAAACCTGTCAAGCTCCTCCGTGCGATATCGGGGAAGATCACAAGCGCCCCGATCCTTGCCGGCTGAGCATATCCAATAGCAGTAACCCTTTTTGCCCCACCTATTCGGCTGAGCGCGAAGGCTCGATCCGCAAAGGCCGCATACCAGTAGCCGGGAATACGTCCTCCGGCTCATAAGAGATCGCTGCCCGGTCGGTCCCGGCCTTTGCTGCCCTAGCAGCTCGTCGGCACTCCGCATAAGGTCCTCCGGGATTATCAGGGGATGCAGCCCCGGCCATTCTTCGCCGTCATAGTGGACCCGCCCTCGATAGATCGGATTCCTTATGACGTCGGCCACCTTAGCATGCCTCCACAATGCGCCTCCCGATGTCTTTATCCCCTGAGCATTGAGCATCATGGCCGCGCCCGTGTAAGTACCCTCCTCGACGTATGCCCTGAATACCGCGATCGCTGCCGGCTTCAGCTCAGGATCTGGCCGCAGTTCCTTTGCCTCTCGATCCCATATGTATCCCAATGGCGCTCTTCCTGTTGGCGGTTTTCCCGACGCCGCGACAAGCCTGTTTTGCCGCTTAATAAGCTCCCCGGTTGCCTGAGATTGATGCTGATTCACTGAGCCTATGATATTCCAAACCAGCTCGATAAGGGCAGGATCTCCGTCCGAAGGTTCTCCCAGGCTGATAACCTCCACGCCGTAGTCTCTCATGATTTTCAGAGTGGATATCTGATCCCCAAGATTGCGGAAGGTCCTGCTCAGGTTGCGAATCCACAGGCGAGAGAATCGGCCTTGCCGAGCAGCCGCTATCAGCTCCAGCATAGCGGGGCGGTTAGACACACTTCGCCCGCTGAGGTCCATATCAGCAAAGATCAGGCTATCGGGGTTATCGGGATTATTGGGGCCTCCTTTGCCAACGGGGATCTGTTTCCCTTGCCTGCCGGCTGCCTCCTGGAGCTCAGCAATGCGAGTCGGGGTAAGGTGGGCAATCGCACTATCCCGATCCGGGTAAGCATCGAGATCCAAGGAACTGACTCGGATATATCCTGCATCCCGATCCGCCGCTTTTCGCGCTTTCCTCATTGATTTTACCTCCTCAGCCTCTCCCTGCCGGCATGCCCTGGTGAATGCCCGCCCTCAGCTCCAGCAGCAACTCCTCGCGCCCGCCGGCGTATGCGAGGGCCTGCGCTCGATCATCGAATACCGGCATGAAACCGACCGATCCTTGAAGGTCCGCCTGGTAGCCGGGATCTATCATCCGCAGCGCCTCGATGATTTCCGCCCAGGTGAACACCTGGAGAACCGCCCAGTAGCTTCCAGTATTCGCCGTCATGACTGCCGGCCTCCGAGTCCGATCCGCAGCGCAAACCGATTCAGGAAGTCAAGGATCGGCGTCAGCTCCTTGCTGATCGCTGCCATCAGTTCATCTCTACGGCAAGCGCCACACACACCGCTCTTGTTGGTGAATTGCCTGATCTCTCCACACCTGAAGCATTTCTGTGCGTTCGTCAACTTGTCTACCTTCCTTCCCGGCGTTCCCTGCGCTCCATCACTTCCCCACTCTCGCGGGTCTCCGTCGCAGTGGCGAGAAGTAGAGAGGTCGCCTGGTCGAATGCCAGGCCGGTCTCCTCGTCAATGAACTGCTGTTCTGTGTTCTCTATTCTAGAATCCACCTTCGTGATCTTTGTAATCTCGGATTCACCGCTTCCATGCCGAACGGTTGCCCCTTTCCGCTAAGACCTTGACTGACTGAGTATCTTCATCCCATACGGTAATCCGGACGTACTTTGGCATGGTGAATTCAGGAAGCGACTCCCCCTCAGACAGCGACGCCTCCTCAGCTAGGTATGCGGCCTTGGGGTCGGTTGCATAGACTAGGTGTCTCGCTATCTCATCATCATAGACTGAATTCGGCCAGCGATAGATTACGCCCATGCTGTTTCCACCGTACTTACTATCCACATAGACGGCATAGCCGTAAGCCTGAAGCCCATCGGGGGAAGGCGGGCGGGACATGTAGCCGCATTCTTCGCATATGAGTTCATAGGCGACTTTCGAGGACTTTGCCAACGCTCTGCGCTGTTCCCGCAAGTCCTCTATCTCATCTTCATCGCCCTCATTCTCTCTCGCCTCGTCTATCTCCTCGGTCAGTTTGTAGTATTGCTTCTCGATCTCGGAGTCGGCGAAGCTCCTGCCCGTCTGATGCCCTTTGGCGGACGCCCCACACCGAGGGCACCGGTTCTTTGCACCACTGGCTGAAGCGTTGTATCGGTTTGGTCTGTTCAACAGAATTCACCTCCTTCTCGGGCCTTCACGCCCTGGCAATTCGGCGGCTGATCTTGTGTTCCTGGAGGCTTGGTGATATAATCGCTCTTGGTAGGGGAGAGTGGCGCTTGTTCCGGCCACGGTTCTAGGCTGCCTTCTCCTCTATCGCCTGCTCCTGTCTGGGATTGGTTTCCATGCGGACGCTCTCATCTGTAACGGCTATCAGCGCATGCCTATCTCCCTGGATCTCGCCGACTCTCAGCATGGCCCCTCCGTTCATGCAGTTCGCTTCGAGGGCTATCTGACCATCGTCACTCTGCATGTAGACCAGCGGCGAATACCCTCCTCCCTCTCTGCCGTTGTCCTCCAGCTCGAATCTCACCAGCTCGCGGCCTGCTGGGGTGAGGAAAGAGAGGACCGGGCCTTCTTCCGCGGGTTGGCCGGTTTCCGGTATCCTTGTGCCGAGTATTGCTCTAACCTTGCCGGCGCTGTCTACTATCTCAATTTTTCGGGCTTGGATTGTGTCTTCCATCGGTTGAAACTCCTTTTCGGGTAAAGGTCCAAGCCTCCAGGTGATCTAACCGCCGAATTGTCAAGGTGCGAAGCCGCCGGCTGCCGGCCTCCGGGATCCCTACTCCTCGGGCGATCCCTGCGAGTCGGTCTCTCTGCTCGCCGCTTTGTAATCGTCCAGGTCCTGCCGGGAATAGCGGATCGTCTTATCAGCGAATACAAACCGCTTGATCTTTCCCGCCTTCACGACTCTAAGGAAGGTTGACCTGCTCATATTCAAATGCTCTATGGCTTGCCTCAATGTCAACAAGTCAGACTCCGCCATTACCGACACCTCCCGTCGCCGCCTGGACTGACCGCTTGCCGGTCAAGGACATAATACCACACAGTTTCATATAATGTCAACAAGTTTTTTTCTCCCTTCAAAAGAGCATGCGCCTGGCGATCTATCCGGGCACCTATTCGCCGCCATTGGGGCCCCCACCTTCACCAGCGCTGCCCGTTTATTTCGCGAGAAATAGTTCCGACCCCCGCCGCGGGGCCGGTGATCGTCTTCCATCAGCAGCCGCCCAGGGCCTCGGCTGTTCGCCTGGACCCTGGCATACCTCCGGGAACACCAGGGAGCCGGTCACTCGCGTCCTGTGAGGCTCAGGGCCTTCTCTATCGAAGAGA
>DASRZD010000408.1:0-20617 GCA_035686805.1 Armatimonadota bacterium | reverse complement strand
TACCCCATGTTGTCACTATGTCCGTCACGGCAAAAGACAAGATCGTCAGATTGCTAAGTTACCTGGTCCTCATTGGGATCGGAGTCACCATGCTCGCGCCCCTGGTCTGGATGGTCACCACGTCCCTCAAGGAGCCGGGCGAAGTCTTCCAGACCCCGCCGAAGTGGATCCCAACCGAGCAGATATTCGTCCGCAAGGGTGACCGCTACCTGAAAGTCGCCTGGCTTCCGATGAACGGAAAGAAGGTCCGCGTCGAGCGCCTCCTCGAGCGAGGGCATAACACCCAAGTCCGCATCATGGACGGCAGCTCGCAGGGCAAAGTAATGACCGTCCGCCGAAAGCTCCTTACCCCCGCTGAAAGGGTCAGCATCGTCTGGGCGAACTACTCTCACGCGTGGAAGGCATTCCCCGTGGATGAGGCGTTCTTCGGCCTGCTGCAGAACGTTGACGGCTTCCTGGTCTGGTATCTGAACAGCCTGATCGTCGCGGTGACCATCACATTCGGCCAACTGCTCACCAGTTCGCTCGCCGCCTACGCCTTCGCCCGGCTGAAGTTCCCGCTCAAGGACAAGTTATTCCTCGGCTACCTGGCCACTATGATGGTCCCCGGCGTCGTCACCATGATACCGGTCTTCATCCTCCTCAAGTACCTGGACGCCTGGACCGGCATCCCCTGGCGAAACACCTACAAGGCGCTCATCCTGCCGGGGATGTTCTCCGCGTATGGCACGTTCATGCTCCGGCAGTTCTTCATGACGATCCCCACCGAGCTTGAGGACGCGGCTAAGATAGACGGCTGCGGCAAGCTCGGCGTCTATCGGAATGTGATCCTGCCGCTCTCGAAGCCGGCCCTCGCGACCCTGGCGACGATTGTCTTCATGGGCTCGTGGAATGACTTCATGTGGCCGCTGATCGTCACCGACAGCACCGGCATGAAGACGCTGCCGGTCGGCCTCGCCTTCTTCCAGGGGCAGTACAACACCGACTGGGCGATGCTCATGGCCGCCTCCCTCATCGTCATGCTCCCCGTGCTCCTGGTCTTCATCTTCAACCAGCGGTTTTTCGTCCGCGGCATTGTTCTCAGTGGTCTCAAGGCATAACACCTGGGAGCGCCGACGTCCTCGTCGGTTCCGCTCCCAGGTAAGATCGCCTGCCAATTGGCACGCTTCTTGCATGAAGAGTGATTGAACCACCATTACTCGATCAGGGGCAGCGAACGGTATGAACGCTACACGCATTCTTGCATTGCTAGTGCTCAGTTCCGTTGTTTCCACATCAGCCTTCGCCGGGTGGGAGGTGATCAACCTTCATCCTGCCGGTTGCACTAGATCCGAAGCATATGCCGTGCTGGCAGGGCAGGTTGTTGGTTTGGCCTATGTTGGAGGGCAACAACACGCTAGTCGCTGGAGTGGGACCGCGGCAAGCTGGGTTGATCTAAGCCCTGCCGACAGCACTGTATCCTGTGCTATGGGTATTTCGGCATGCTCCCAAGCCGGATATGCAAGAATCAATGATCAAATGCGCGCTGGCATCTGGAACGGAACGGCAGGTAGTTGGATATCCCTTCATCCTTCCGGCAGGAGCTTCTCGCAGGCCGTGGCCATGTCGGGAGGGCGGCAGGTGGGGAATGTCACCGTTCTGGGCAGTGGTCACGCAGCCCTGTGGAGTGGATCAGCGGCCACTTGGGTTGATCTACATCCCAAGGGGTGTATTACATCAAGTGCGTATGGTATATCAAATGAACAGCAGGTCGGAAGAGCCCAGGATAGCGGCCTAGCATTCCATGCCAGCCTGTGGAGTGGAACGGCAGCGAGTTGGGTGGACCTGCATCCGGCTCTTGACACCTCTTCTTGTGCATACGGCGTCTCTGGTGGACAGCAAGTCGGATACGTCTATTTCTCAGGTAAGGATCATGCGAGTCTATGGACTGGAACGGCGGCGAGTTGGGTAGACCTTAACCCTACTGGCAGTGACGGCTGTCGTGCGTATGGCGTTTCTAATGGATGGCAAGCCGGATATGCAACAATCGGCAGCAAAGTTCGCGCTGGTATATGGAGGGGAACGGCCCAAAGTTGGCAGGATCTTGACGGCTTCCTGCCAGCCAATTACACATATTCTTATGCACAAGGCATCAATGTAATAGATAGTGATATCTGGATTGCAGGCTACGCTTATAATTCCATGACAAGCGGTAATGAAGCCATCCTCTGGCACAATGTCATCCCCGAGCCTTCAAGCCTCCTCGCGTTGGGAACCGGCCTCCTGGCCCTGGCGGGAATCAGCCGCCGCAGGCGGGACTGCTGATGGTCAATGGCCGATGGTCAATGAAACAGACCAATCCCCCATAGACCATGGACCCTTGACCCTCGACCATTCCCTGAAGAAGGATTAGCGATCCTGTTGCTCGTACTCCAATGAGGGGTGCGAGATGAACCACGTCGAGCGATTCCGAGCAATCATGAATTTCCAGCCGGTTGACCGCCTGCCCATGTGGGAGTGGGCGATGTGGTGGGACAAAACCATCAACCGCTGGCATGCCGAGGGCCTCCCGGACAATCTGACAAGCGTCTTCGAGATCTCCCAGTACTTCGGCCTCGACCCCTACATGCAATTCTGGTTCAGCACGACCGACAACACCATCGAGGCGGCGCAGCACCATGTGAAGGGCACGCTCTCGAATATGGACGACTATCTGGGCCTCCTGCCCGCGCTCTACCCGGCGCACGATACCCAGGCGATGGGGGCATGGGCGGAGAAGCAGTCGCGTGGCGAGGCCGTCGTCTGGGCAACCCTGGAGGGCTTCTTCTGGTTCCCACGCACCCTCATGGGCTTCATGCGGCTGATGTATGCTTACTATGACCAGCCGGAGCTCATCCATCGGATGAACCAAGACCTCCTTGACTTCAACCTCCGCCTGCTCGGCGACATCACCAAGTCCTGCGTCCCGACCTTCGCCACTATCGCAGAGGACATGTCCTACAACCATGGGCCGATGATCGGGCGCGATATCTTCTACGAGTTCCTTGCGCCCTATTACCGTCAACTCATCCCGGCCCTCCGCGAGTTGGACATCATCCCAATCGTGGATACCGACGGCGAAGTGACCGAGATGGTGCCATGGCTGGAAGACGTCGGCATCATGGGCGTGCTGCCGCTGGAGCGCCAGGCAGGGGTTGACGGCCTCAGTATTCGACAGATAAGCCCGACCCTGCGGATGATCGGCCACTATGATAAGATGGTCATGCCCAGGGGAGAGCAGGCGATGAGGGCTGAGTTCGAGAGACTCGTTCCTCTCATGAAGACCGGCGGCTTCATCCCCAGCGTGGACCATCAAACCCCTCCAGGGGTGTCCCTGGAGCAATACAGGTGCTATCTGAGGCTGCTGAGCGAATATGTCAGGATTGGATGAACCTATGAAACTAATGCTTGCTTTCGTACTGATTCTGGCCGCGTGCGGCTCAGCCGAGCAGAAGCCCGGATACTGGGTTGTGACCGATGCGCAGCAATTGGTCAAGGCCGTCTCGAAGGCCACGCCGCTTGGAGGCACAATCGTCCTTAGGCCCGGCACGTACGTGATCGAGAAAACCCTCGTATTCGAGGGTATGCGCCTCCTGAACATCGAGGGCGGCGGATGGTCTACGCAGATTCACCGTAAAGGGGAAGGGGACGCAATCGTCTTCAAAGACTCTGCTTTTTGCGTAGTCAGGAACCTGCTCATCGCGGGCGACCCGAAGGCCAAGACCGGATCCGCGATCCATTACCAGGGACAATCAAGCTCCTGCACCGTTGACTTCTGCCGGCTGACCGGCTTCGCCGAAAGCGGCGTCCGATACACCGGCGACACGAAATCGCCCATGTCGTCTAATACCATTCGGGATTGCCACTTCATAGACAATCGCGGCCACCAACTCTGGAGCGTGAGCAACAACGATTTCTACATGGATGGCAACCAGTTCGGCGACGGCACGGTAGGCTCGAAGACCGGCTGCCTGCTGGATCGTTCCTCCGCGGGCACTTATTCGCGGAACTACCACTGGGGGAATGTGAACGCCTTCAAGATGCTCCGCTCGCACTTCAACCGCATCGAGAACAACCGGTTCGAGAACAGCCGCGAGACGGGGGTTATCATCGGCGAGCCGAATGGTGAGGCCTGCCAGCTTCATATATTCATCGGCAATACCATCCACACAAATACCGAGGCCGCACCAGGCAAGTTCGCCGCCATGGAGGCCTACAATGCCCACGACATCACGTTCTGCGATAATCAGGTTTTCAGTTGGAACAGCGCCGCCCTGAAGCACAAATCGAGCCTGGTGCTGGATGACAAGTGCATGCACTGGATCATCAAGGATAACATCTTCCGCCACAATGTCGGCTCAGCGCTCGTCTATTCCGAAAAAGGCGGCCATATTGTGAAGGATAACCAGATGGATGGGCAGGAGTCTCCATGAGAACGCTCAAGAACTACATCAACGGCCAGTGGGTCGAGCCGGAGAATGATGGCTGGCTCGATGTCGAGAATCCGTCCACGGAGGAAGTCATCGCCCGAGTCCCGCTGTCAACGATGAACGCTGCGAACGAGGCCATCTCTGCCGCGAAGGAGGCGTTTCCCGCGTGGGCGGCGACTCCCGTTTCACGCCGAGTCGAGCCCCTCTTCAAGCTGGCGGCGCTCATTCGCAACAATGAAGAAACCCTCGCACGAATGATCGCTGAGGAGATGGGGAAGTCGCTCCCGGATGCCAGGGCCGAGATCAAGCGCGCCCTGGAGAACACGGAGGTCGCCTGCGGGATGCCCATCCTCCAGCAGGGCGACAAGGTCATCGGCTGCGCGGAGGGCATTGACGGCGAAGTCATCCGTGTGCCGCTCGGGGTCTTCGCCATGATCGCCCCGTTCAACTTCCCCGCCATGGTGCCGTTCTGGTTCATCCCCTACGCCCTCGCTACCGGCAACACCTACGTCTGCAAGCCCTCGGAGCAAGTCCCCTGCACCATGCAGTTGCTCACCGAGTTCATCGCCGAGTGCGGATTCCCGCCGGGCGTGTTCAACCTGGTGAATGGAGATCGGACAGTCGGCGAGGCGTTCCTGGAGAATCCCGACATTGCCGGCGTTTCGGTGGTCGGCTCGACCAAAACCAGCCGGATCGTGGCGGTTCGATGCGCTCAGACGAACAAGCGGTTTCAGGCTATGGGCAGCGCAAAGAACCACCTGGTCGTGATGCCCGATGCGCAGATTGACAAAGCCGTCGCGAACATGATCACCTCCTGCTACGGGTGCGCGGGCCAGCGGTGCATGGCGTCATCGGCGATCATTGGGGTGGGGGATGAGACCTACCGCGAGGTCTGCGCGCGGTTCATCGAGGAGTCGCGCAAGGTCATAGTCGGCAATCCGCTCGATCCCGAACTTGCCGACGAGCCGATGGTCATGGGCCCGGTGATCTCCGCAAAGGCCAAAGCCTTCATCATGGACATGATCGAGCAGGGGATTCGCGAGGGCGCGACCTTGGCCCTCGATGGACGCGGCTTCGTAAGCGAGACGGGGCACTTCATCGGCCCGACTGTCTTCACGGACGTGAAGCCGGGGATGGCGATCCACTCGACTGAGATCTTCGGGCCGGTGACGGTGATCATGAAGGCAGAGAGCATAGACGAAGCAATCAGCATCATCAACGAGCACCAGTACGGCAATGGCGCGTCCATCTACACCCAGAGCGGCCACCATGCAAGGAAGTTCAAGCTGGAGGCGCGGGCAGGGATGATCGGGGTGAATGTAGGAATCCCCGCGCCGGTGGCCTATCTCCCATTCGGCGGCATGAAGGCCAGCCTGTTCGCCGACATCAAGGCCCAGGGCAAGGCGGTCGTGCGCTTCTTCACCGACGAGAAGATCATCACCGAGCGCTTCTGGCCCGTATAATCCCGGGGCTCCCTAACACCCAACACCGTTCCCTCAATATCTTCCCAACTCCTTCGCCAGGTCCGTGATCCGCCGGAAGTCCTCCAGGCTGACGGACGAGGGGACGGAGTGGTCGGAGGAGAAGATGCAGCCGCCGGATTTCTTGAGGATCGGGACGACGCGCTTTACGTCTCTACCAGCAACCGCGACGGCCGGGGGTCTGTCCACACCGGCGACGACCGCATCCTCCGCATCAGCCCAGGGACCTGACAGGGATAGACAGGATGAATGGGAATGGTTCATGGTTAATGGTTGCGAAAGCAGTCACTAACCATCCAACCATCAACCATTTTTCCGTCCCCCCATCTCCCCGTCCCTCCTCCCCCCATCGCAATCGCTGTCTGGAGTCGCCTCCTAAGAAGTTGGACGTTCGAAGTTCCCTCCTGATCACTGATTCCTGACCGCCGATTACGGCCATACCTCGTCCGCACCGATATCCACGATGCCGTTGATCCTGCCTTCCAGGTCTATGTCGAGATTCGGCATGTCAGGTGCATTGTTCCAACCGTGTTCCAAGCAGGGTGATCCAGGGGTGATGTGGTAATCCGCTCCACCGTCCTGGAACAACGGATCCACAGAGATATCGCCGACTCCCGGCTGCAGCCCTGTGTAATCGCCGTTGTCGTTTCCGAACACGCAGTTGTTTCTCAGTGTCGGGTAGCTTGTTCCGTCGGCGTACAGGCCGGAGTAGTTTAAGGCCACGATGTTGTTCGATATCGCCGGCGAGGAGTTCATACATGCAATTCCTGCCCCTTCGCCTCCACTCATAGCCACGTCGTTCCCGGAGAATGTATTGTTTGTTATATTGCCGGACGACGAGGCACAGCACAATCCGCCTCCATAATAATCTGCCGTATTCCTCCAAAAAACGTTGCTGCCTATTCTAGCAGGGCAGGCTACGCACTCAACTCCACCGCCCGTCCATGCGAAGTTATCGCCTATATAGTTGCAGGTGATAGTAGGGAAACCCGACACGCAATAGATGCCGCCGCCGGAGCAGTTACCGTCAATATCAGCTATGTTAGACGTTATTTCGTTCATTGTTATATATACTTCCGTGCCTGCAGTATGGATGCCCGCTCCTGTGTTCCCTCCGTTGTAAGAGATGACATTATCTGCAATCGTGGCGTTGCCGCCGCTTATGCAGATACCACCTCCAGTGCCGCCATAGTGTTCAATGACCTGGGCATTGTTTCCGGTTATCTCGTTGTGCGAGATAGTCGGCCCGTAATCATCTGAGGAGTTATGGACATAGATTCCTCCGCCCCACCAGGCGGTATTCGCTTCGATCCTGTTGTGCGAGATCATCGGGGATGCGTTTTCGGCGTAAATTCCGCCGCCGCAGTGTGGATCGGCGCCCGAGCTTCCATAGCCGTTCCTGATAGTGAAGCCGTCTACGCTGGTTATCCCGCTCGGGCTCGGCGCTATGGTGACCACCGTTCCCTGGCTGCTACCGTCGAGGATGGTGATGTAGGTATATATATCTTTATCGTCGCCGTTCCCGGTGTAACCGCCATAGAGTCCCACGCCGGACGGCACGGTTACGCGTTCCACATAATTGCCGGCGTTCGGATCGGACTGCCGCATAGCGTCGGTGGCTCCAGCTACCCATACCTCACCGCCGGATACAGCCTCAGCCAGGCCTTCGGCGACGGTGTGGTACGCTGTTTCCCAGGTCTTGCCATCGAATACCGGCCCCGGGGAGTTCCACTTGACATGAATGATCTGCGAAACGATCAGATTGCCTTCTCCGGTTGAAGGATTGTACAAGTCATCGCCCGCAAATTGAACAAGCATATGCTTTGTGCCTGTCCCCAGGCTCTGCGGGATTGTGTAGGGCAATGTCGCCACGCCCGACTCGTTCGTCGGCGCAGAGCCTGCCTGGGTACCTTCGATGTTGAAGATCAGCGTTTTACCGCTCAGCGGAGCACCGTCCCATACTCGCGTAATGGTAGCAGTCAGGTTCACGGTTTCGCCGATCTGGCCGCTTACATTAGGTACGAATATGCTGGTATCAGCCTTGAGCACCGTGAGCACGGCTGTGTCTGTAGCGCTGTCATACTCGGCGTCGCCCGCGAACTCCACCGTAATCGTCTTATCGCCGGTCCCCAGTGCCTCCGGGATGACATAATCGAGTATAGCCTCTCCGGTCTCGTCAACGGTCGGGGAGCCGACTACATTCCCCTCCAGCTTGAATACCACCGTCTTGCCTGTGAGTGGGGCATTATCCGATGCCCTTCTCAGGCTTGCGACCATCGTTACCATATTGCCCACATATCCCACGGCATCTGACGCGATCAATATGACGGGGGCATAGGAGATATTGCAGGTGTATGCCCCGGTTCTCAGGTTATCGCCGTGGAAAGTAGCCCACGGGAAGTCCTGGCACGGGTCGGAACCCATGACACCTGTGATCTCCCATCTATAAATTCCGCCTGTATCCGAAGCGGCCACTATATCCCAATTGCCATCATTGTCCATATTTCCGACGGCGGCCGTGCTTCTGATCGGGCCGGCGGTAGCTTTCGGCCATCCGTACACAGGTAAACCGTTGCTGTTGTAGGCATACAGCTTGCCATCATAACAGCCGACCAGCACCTCGAGGGAGTCGTCTCCGTCAATATCTGCAAGTATAGGCGACGACTGACGGAGGGTGTAATCATACGGTGTTTCCGTTCCCGTGTCCGCTACCTGCCAGCCCGGAGTCTGAATCCCTGAGGCCGTGAAGGAGTAAACTTTCCCGTCCGACCCGGCGGCGACGATGTCCAGGGTGCCGTCGCCATTCAGGTCTCCGACCGCCGGCGATGTGACCATATGGCACCCCAGTGTCACGGGCCAACCTGCCATGGTCGCCCCATCTCCATCTATTGCCAGTATCCTTGACTGGACACCGGTCCATTCTTCGACGGCCAGGACTATCTCGAGTTTGTTATCGCCGTCGAGGTCTGCCAGCGCCGGACTGCCAAAGATGTATCCGCCCAACTGTACTCCCGGCCAGCCGGGCCATCCGTCTATCAGGCTGCCGTCGGCATTCCATGCGAAGACGAATCCCATGCCGTCGCAGCCGAGGATTTCGGGAGCGTGATCCCCATCCATATCGCCAAGCGCGGGAGTGGCGAACACGAGATCTATCATGCTGCCGTTGAAGCCCTCGAGCGGCGTTCCGTCATGATTGTAAACGAAAACGGCCATACCCTCTGAACCGATGACTATCTCCGGCAGGCTATCTCCATCAACATCACCAACCGCCGGTGAACTGTTTGGGAAG
This sequence comes from Armatimonadota bacterium, assembly GCA_035686805.1. Taxonomy (GTDB): domain Bacteria; phylum Armatimonadota; class UBA5829; order DTJY01; family DTJY01; genus DASRZD01. Next base: position 11,399 of record DASRZD010000408.1, on the reverse strand, counting down.
ACGGTATTGTTACCCCCGACAGGCCAACCGCTGACCGGTGTTCCGTCCGCGTTGAAGACATACAGCTTGCCGCCGTATTCACTATTCCTAGTTCCGACAACTATTTCGGGTTGGCTGTCGCTGTCGATATCTGCGACTGCAGGAGCATCAAGGATCGGATTATCTAGTGTCTGCGGCCATCCTGTCAGCTCAGTGCCGTCGGCCTTATACACATGGAGCTTGCCCATCTCGGTGCCGACCACCGCTTCATCCATTCCATCGCCGTCGAGGTCTGCCACCGCCGGACTGGTCTTTGCAATAATTCCGCCGCTGACATACTCATAGGCTCCTATGTCGCAGGCCGCCCAATCATCGTTGTTGCCGTCATAGGGCCGAATATTGCCATCCTTATCCTTATCCGGAGCGTCGGCGCTCGCCCCTTTGTCAATGCACGGAGAGTCGCTCACCAGGTGGAAGTCGTTGCTTCCCACGAACAGCGGATCCTGGGAGATGTCACCCGGGCCCGGAGTAAGTCCGTAGTAGTCGTCGGCAGTGTTCCCATAAACGTTGTTGCAGCTTAGGGATGGCATAGCGACAGTGCCCTTGACAATGCCGGAAGAACCGAACGTTACGATATTGTTGGTTATCTTTGCGGAACCGCTCCTGCAGTAGATACCGCCGCCACCGCGAGTCTTTGCCGTGTTTTGATTGATGGTATTGTTGGCAATCGTAGGACTCGATGCTTCGCAGTAGATACCGCCGCCGTATTCGGTAGCGGCGTTCCCGGAGATCGTGTTGTTGGTGATCCTGGGCAAAGCGTTGTAGCAGAAGATTGCAGCCCCGTTACGTGTTGTGGTGTTGCCGGTTATGCTGTTATTCGAGATGATCGGCGATCCCTGGTTGCATACTATGCCGCCTCCATTGCTGGTGTTACTACCGTTACGAATGGTAAATCCATCGATCCCACTCACAAAGTAGCCTGCTTGCACGGTGACAACGGCTCCCTTTTGCTCACCGTCCAGGATTGTGACGTTGGTTGTCCAGTCGCGATTATCGGTTCCGTCGAAACCGCCGTACAGGTACACGAGAGGTGGAATGGTGATACGCTCCCTGTAGGTGCCGGCTTCCGGATCAGTCGATCCGGCAACCCAGACTTCGCCGCCTGTTGCCGCGACTGCGTTTATTGCAGCCTTGATAGTCCGTTTTGCGAGCGCCCAGGTAGAGCCATCATTGGCATCGTCACCACTGGTGCTCACCCGCACCACTTTGTGGCTGATGGCCGGAATGCCGCCGTTCGATTCGTCTGCGCCGATATCCACCACCAGGGTGCCGTTTCCATCGCCGTCCTGCTTCCTAGGTTGGCCGTCAATATCCGACGCCGGAAGGTCAGGAGCTTCGTTCCAACCACTGTCTATACATGGCGAACCCGGGTACAGGTGGGCTCTTCCGAATCCATCTCCCACGAGCATGGGATCTTTGTCCTGGAAGTCGCCCGGTCCGGGGGTTATCACCGAATAGTTGTACGCCGTGTTCCCATAGACGCAGTTGTTCTGAAGAACGGGTTCAATCGGATCGCTAGCGGACTTGTACAAACCTGAAGAGTTAAATGCCACGATATTGTTGGCGATGACCGCAGAAGATCGGGCCAGGAGTATTCCTGCGCCCATCTGGGCTAAGTTGCCTGTGATCGTGTTATTGAGAATTGTTATCGGCGAGTCAACCAGTATTAGCGCGCCCAATCCGTTCCCGGATATCGAATTACCGATAATTTTTGCGCTGGACTTAGTGCACCGTATACCCATATATCTGTTGCCCAAAATGTTGTTATTGGCGATCACCGGTGAAGCAGAGGAGCATTCAATACCATGCCCGCTGGTGGGCATGGTATTGTGTACGGTGAACCCATCAATTGTGCTCCAGCTGTAGCCGGTTCTCATCGTAACCAGTGCGCCGTATTGGTAGTCTCCGCTCAACACTGTGGGATTGGCTGCCCAGTTCCGGAGATTCCTGGAGGCCTCTCCGCCGGCAAATCCGCCATAGAGGTAAGCATACGGCAAGAGTGATACCCGGCCATTGTATTCACCGCTGGCGACCCATACTTCACCTCCCAACGCTGTCGCCATGTATATGGATCCCGGAATCGTGCTCTTGGCGGACGCCCATGTGAAGCCATCGTTCCCGTCGCTTCCAGTGGGGCTTACCATGACGACGGTATAGGGTCCATCAGGCCATGTGGTGTCGTCCGATTCATCCGCCCCGATATCCACCGTCCCTGCGAGGACTCGATCTTGGCCGTCCATGTCGGTGCCGGGCAGCGGGAACAGGGGATCACCCTCAAGACCGGCATTCGCACACGGTGACCCGCTCTGGATATGCAGGTTTCCGTAGCCAAGACTCGCAATGTTAGGGTCCTGAGAAATGTTGCCGTCTGTCCCGGTCGGATCCCAGGGGTATCCGGAGGCATCCTTGTAGTTGTAGCCCTCCGTATTGTAAACGCAGTTGTGCTTCAGCAGGGGTATGCTTGTGGCATCCTTGTAAATACCCGAGGAGCCTAGCGCTATGATGTTGTTGCCGATTTGAGGAGACGAACTCTCCATGCAGTAGATACCGCCGCCCTCCACAGCAATGTTTCCGATGAGGGTGTTGTTCACTAGAAGCGGGGAGGAGGAAATGCAATAGATTCCACCACCGAGCATCGCCCCGTTGTTGGCAGCGATGGTGCTGTTCTCAATCCGAACTAAGGCACTGCTGTTGCAGTAGATGCCGCCACCCGCGGAGGTAGCCGTATTGCCTACGATGCGGTCGTTGCTCAGGATTAGGGCCGAGTCATCCACGCACGCGACCGCACCGCCATAGGTCGCGTTGTTCCCCGTCACAGTGCTGTTTGCGATCAGAGGAGAGGAATGCGAGCAGAGGATACCGCCGCCGTACAGGTAGTTACCTATGTATGTTCCGAGTCCACCGCCGATCACGAAGCCGTCAATGGAGGTGTAATTAGAACAAGCCCGGATATCCACAGCACTTCCTGTCTGCACGCTAGTCGGCGGCGTATACGCCAGCACCGTGAGATTAGCTTGCCAATCTCTCGATTCCTTGGTTTCCTGGCCGTCGCTGAATCCGCCATATAAATGAGCATATGGTAGTACCTTAATCCGTTCGTGGTATGTTCCTTCCTTCGCCCAAACTTCACCGCCTGCGGCGGAAGCCGCATAGAGAGCAGTCCCGATGGTGCGCTTCGACTGCGTCCAGCTCAATCCATCGTTGGTATCGCTTCCCAGAGGGCTGACATGCAGGATTGCATAAGGTCCCTCAGGCCACTGGGTGCCGTCGAACTCGTCTGCGCCTATGTCCACCTCGGCAATCAGGTCACCGTCGCCGTCCTGCACCCTGGGCTGGCCGTCTATGTCAGTTGTGCCGTCCGCATACGCCGGATCTCCGGTATCCCGGCAAGGAGACCCAGGTTGTATGTGGATGTTGCCATACGAGCGGGAGGCCAACATCGGATCTATATTCAGCAGATCGCCCGTACCGGGCTGCACACCCTGGTAGTGTACCGGTGTGTTTTGATACATGCAGTTATGGCTGATTTCCATTTCCGGCGGCGGTCCACCGCAGCCGCCTCCTTCTACCAATCCCTCGATGCCGTTTCGCTTATTGAAGGCGACGATGTTGTTGGCGATCTTCGGGTATACCCCCGAGGTTATGACGAAATAAATGCCTCCTCCACCATCTGTCGCGGTGTTCTCTATGAAGGTGTTGCCGGTGATCCGGGCTGGGGATTCGTGTGCGTATATGCCTCCGCCGTACTGAGCATAATTCAACATGAAGACGTTGTTGTTTATGTTGATCTGAGGGCCGAGGCAGTAGATTCCACCGCCATACTTGGCAGTCGTATTGCTCATGAACGTGTTTCCGGCTACGACAGCGGAGTCATTGGTATTCAAATATACCCCGCCTCCCTCGCCGCCTTCGTAACCGCTGCTTCCGCCCAGAATAACGTTGTTGCCTGCTATGATGTTGGCGAGAACAGTTGGGTTGGCACCCAGACCGCAGATAGCTCCTCCATTGTTGGCAATGTTATCTGTGATGAAGTTGTTTATGATAGTCGGTGAGGAATACCAGTAGCACATAACAGCGCCACCGTAAGTGACGCCGTACCTGTTAGTGCCGCTGCCATTCCGGATGACGAAACCGTCCACCCGCGTAGCCGGGCTTGCGTACCTGGGTGAGGTTACGACGCTGCCTTTCCTGCCGCCATCCAGGATAGTGGTATGCACCTTCCAGTCTCTCGACTCTCGGTCGGTTTCACTCCCTTCGAAGCCGCCGTACAATGCGACCCCGTCTTTCAGTAGGAGATTCTCGGTATAGGTTCCGGCGGCGACCCAGATCTCCATGCCTGATATCGCAGCATCCAGAGCGGTTTTGACTGTCTTCTTTGCTGACGCCCAAGTCATGCCGCCGTTGCTGTCATCACCGTTCGGCTTTACGTGAAGCGCGCCTACCATCAGCCGTATGCTGCACGTCGTGCTACCGAGCCCGTTAGTAACGTTGGTGAATTGCACGGACTCCTGATGCAAACCGCATGGCAGGTTGGCAGCCGCAGAGTTGATGGAGGCAGTCAGGATTGTCATTTGACCGGGCTCCAGAATGCCGCTCGTTTCAGAGAGCGATACCCACTCTTTGTTTTCTGATTTCGTGGCGGTCCAGTTGATGGCAGCCTGTCCGGTGTTTTGCAATGTGTAGGTCTGGTACTCGGGATTGAAGGGGCCGCCTGTGGGGCCGCTCGAAGCGAATTCCTTTTGGGGCTCTACCAGCAGGGTGCCGTCCTGGATAATCAGGTTTACACCGCATACAGCCGGCGTCTTGCCGTTCGTGTTGTCGGTGAACGAAATGGTGGCGTGGTAGACATCAGCAGCCAGGCCCGTAGCGCTGGCATCCAGGGATGCCTCTACAATGGTCTCCTGCCCGGGATTCAACTGTCCGGCGGCAGCGCTCAAAGTAATCCAGGGTTGGCTTTTGGCAGCTACCCAATCCACCGGTACATCTCCCCTGTTGGTCAGCGTGTACGTATGGGTTTGCGGCAGGAACGGGCCTCCTACGGGGCCATGGAAATCCACAGTAGCTGTTGGACTAACAGCCAGTCCATCGCAGTAAGCGGTGAAAGCCTTAAGGGCTATGCACGTCCAATAATCTGTAACAGCCGTCCAGGAGATGCCGTCGCTGCTCTTATAGCTTTCCATTGGATCATCTAGGTTTTGTAGCCTGCCGAGAGGCGCCGGATACATATAGTCTATAGTAGTAGCTTCGACGACGACTGAGAATCGCTGCCCTTGGGTGATTGGGATAAGGTGGTCAAGCTTTATAGTACGATAGCCTGCCTCATCGAGGGTAACTTCAGCATCGGGAGTCCTGTTTGCCGGTGGATTGTTTTCATCTATGGGCATGCCGGCGGTGGGATTCGTATATACGTACACCTTGTAATGGGAACCCGGTTGATACACGTAGAAGCTCACGCCCGCCAGTTTGTCATCCGCCGTCGCAGGAAAGACGTTGGCAAACCATGCGGTTGTGCTGCCGAAACCTGTGCCGCCGCCCCATCCCCGCAAGTCATACTGATAGATATCTTTAAAGCTTGGAGCCGTTTCGGCAGTGTATACAGCAACTTGGTTGGCAAGAGCTGGACAGTAATATGATGCCCAGAAATAACCGTTGTTTCCCCAACTGCTGCCCCAGCTATTCTTGCACAAGAATGCGCCGTTGCCGGGAGGAGGATTATAGCTGACGAAGTTGCTGCGGTCGTAATTATCGTCCCAACCCACTACACTGATCGCATGTCCTGACATTCCGGAACCGTAGAAGGCATCCGTATCCTCTCGGAAATAGTCTGTATCGTATGCCGGCCAGCTAAGATTGGTGTATACCACGCCGTATTTGATGATTGCTTGTTTAATATAGTTATTATCTAGGGGACTGGTGAGCGGCGGCAGGTAAATGACATCCTGCACATGCTTTATCGGAGGCAGGTTCAACGGCGGTGTCCGGCAATAATCATCATCGTATGGGTCCTCAGTTTCCAGAACGGGCCCGTTCCAGCGAGCCAGATAGGTTGTAGAAGTCTCTTTGCTGCCGCCGTTGCAGCACGTCGTCCAGTCTTTGAGGTTGTTCTCAGATAGATCGAGCGTTTCCCAGGGCATCAATGAGCCTTCCAGGGAGCTGTAGCATCCAAAAGCCCAGCAGCTTCCGCATACGCCCTGGCTCTTGATAGGCGTTACCCTGTCCAGATATCGAGAATCGTATGACGGCGGAAGGGTGATCATCTCCAGGCCCGCAGGCAAGGCTCCTCCAGCTGGTCTCATGTAGGAGTAGTCAATCACCGTCGGTATTGAACCAAAGGAATGAGGTTGGCTTGTTCCGGTCGGAGTAGTGGCAGTGCTCTCGGCTTGCACTGATTCCTGAAGCAGGTCTTTCTCAACCTGAGCTGCAGCCTGCTCCTCAAGGTATTTAAGGTACTCCGGATTCGGTGGGGCTTCTTTCCATTCCTGCCCTAGAGTGGGCGATTCAAGGAAAAGTAGTGTACAGGCTGCAATTACCAGAGCCGCTCTTGCTAGGAACTTCATGTTCATCCCTCTTGGATAAGTTGTGACACCATAGGAAGTGCAGGATAGAGCACGGTACAAAACACGTTTGCAAGGATGTGGCATCTGTGCCACTATAACCAATCAATAAGCAGTCTAGCGCACATCATGCTTGCTGTCAAGCATTTTTTAAATACAAAAGCAGGTGTCACCCCGAAAAGCAGCGCCGCGCCCGGATAAGAACTTTAATGTGCATCCGTCTTTTCCGGGTGCAGATCGGGCACAGTGTCTGGATGGGAGAATAAGCCGGCTTTCAAGGCATCGAAGAGAGAGGTTGTCTCGTCTTTACCGGGGCGTGAGCAGAGATAGTAGTTGTAGATCACGATACCCTTCCCACCCGCCTTTCTTGCAATGCCTATCTGCTCCAGGCTGCTTGTCACGGGATTATCCCATCCTGACTGACCTATATAGATGGGGCGGTATTTGCATAGAGGAAGCAGCTCCTCGACATTGGCGCGGAAGGCATCCTGCTCGTGGAAGAAAGACATCGGGACCGCGAAGTCAAGGATGCCTTCTTTCAGCCAGGCCTCCCAATCCTGAAGGCGGTGCCAGCGGGCTTCCCTCAGGTTCGCGTTTACGGAGGCTGAGATCTGAATCCCGGGCTTAACGGTATTCGCCTTACGGTAGACGGCTCGCACAAGATCGGTTGTTCGGGCTGTTCTCCACTCGCACCATTTAGGGTCGTCCTTGTCAGGCTTGCTTCTACTACCGGTCTCCTTGAAGAAAGCTGCAAGGCTCTTGATATTGTAACCCGCTTCCCTGCTTGGATACTCGAGCCTGTCCAGGTGAATGCCGTCCACACTGTACTTGCGGGCTATCTCTTCCACCAGGCTTGCTACGTATTCTCTCGCTTCCGGGACCCCCGGGTCGAGCCAGTATCTACCTCCGGCGATCTTGGATTCACCTTTCACATCTTTCATCAGCCAGTCGGGATGCTTCAAGTGCACCATGCCGGGGATCTCCTTGTGTTTATAATGATGGACGGTGTATATAGCCAGCCAGGCATGCACCTTCAAGCCGGCAGCGTGAGCCTTTGCAACAACATCTGCAAGGGGATCGTAATCAGGCGCAACGTCCAGCGCCGTGGGCTCGATGGAGGAGCGATAGTATGTATCACTGCGCCTCCGGACCTGCACGAACAGGGTGTTGAAGTTGTAGGCCTTGGCCTTTGCCACCATTTCGGTGGTTTCCGCGGGGCTTTTGAAGCCGTGATGCCAAGCATCTACCCATAGCCCTCTGAGCTCTTCGGCTTTGAGGCCAGTAGCGCAGGTGAGTAAAAAGAGCGCCGGCAGGATCCACATCGCTAGCTTTTTCATAGCAGCCTCCTTGCAGGGAAGTTAAAAATCCAAGTAACCAGCGGTAAACTGCAGTATGAAGGATTGTAAAGCTACTTTGGAAGGATGTCAAGTATCTTGCTTATCGGTTGTCAGCGGTCGGCCCCCGTGAGTCAGCCGTCAGCCATTAACCATAGGCCGTCTGACCATTAACCATCCAACCATCCTGCTTATCCTTGTTAATAACGTCCCAACTCCTTCGCTAGGCTGACGATCCGGCGGAAGTTGTCAAGGCTCACGCTCGATGGGACGGAGTGGTCGGAGGAAAAGATGTAGCCGCCGGATTCCTTCAGGATGGGCACGACGCGCCTCATCTCGGCCTCGATCGCCTCGGGCTGATCCCACAGGACGGCGTTGATTCCGCCGTGGAGGACGAGCTTGTCGCCGAACTGCTTCTTCAGCGCGATCGGGTCCATCCCTGCCTTGACCTCCAGCGGATTCAGGCAGTCGAGGCCGATCTCGATCAACTCCGGCACAAAGGGAGCAACATTCCCACACGAGTGGAGGCAAGCGTTGATGCCCTTTGCATGCGCCCAATCAATCGCCGACTTGTGAACCGGCTTCAGCAGCTCTCGGTAGGTCTTAAGGGAGAAGAACTGATTGAGCTTATAGCCCATATCATCCGGCCATCTCACCGAATCGAAGGTGTATCCGGCGTCCCAAACGGCATCCAGCAGGGCAATGTCCAGGTCTAGGAAGTGATTGAACATGTCTACGCACCACTCGGGATCTTCAATCAGGGCCATCAGGAGGCGCTCGGTGCCGACGGTCCATGAGTGGGTGACGTCGAACCCGAACCATAGCCCCGCCTCGACCCAGTAACCTTTCTCCCGCCAAGCCTGGTAGTTGGCCTTCAGGTGATCCCAGGCCACGCGGTCGCTGGTCGGTGTCATGCGCTCCTTCGCGTCGGCCCAGGTCTCCCGGTCTTTGATCTTGAAATCCAGGAATTCGGGGGTCGAGGCCACATGCCGCCAATTCTTGAGAGTCGCGCCCCAGGGAGTGGTCGAGATAGTGTACTCGTCGGTCTGCTCGATGACCTTCGATTCGTAGCGAGGGCTGTTGTCAACCCCTATGCCTGCCACGTGATCGAGGTCGAAGAAATCAACGAAGCTGATCCCCTCCGGCATGCCCTCGCGATGCCACCGCTCGATCGTCGCCCCCCAGGGACTGTCAATGATCGGGACTCGGTCGGCATCCCGATGCTCGAACATGCGCTTGAAACGTTCGTGTGAAGTCATGGCTGATGATTGATGGCTCATGGCTGATGAAGAACCCCCACACTTCCAAACTCCCATACTCCCATAACTTACTGGCTTGTCCATTTCTGCAGAAGTCTCAGGTCCGAGCGCCCGACCCAGCCATCCGCCTCCCAGAACGCGAGAGCAGGATCGTTCTCATCAAAGACGAATATGTTGCACTTCGGGATGCCGGTAGCCTTCAGACGGGCGATGCACTGCGCGACCAGCGTCTTACCGATGCCCCCTCGCCGGCAATCATGATCCACCGCCAGATGATGAAGATAACCCCGCCTGCCATCATGACCGCAGAGAACCGCCCCGACGAGCTTTTCGCCGTTTCGGGCGATGAAGCTCAGGCCGGGATTCCGGTCCAGGTACCGAGCGATGTTTTCCCTGGTATCATCCGGATCGAGCCCGACACCCTCGCATCTCCCCCAGAGGGCGTGCACCTCGTCATAGTCATCGATCTTCATCTCAGCGATCTTCATGCCACCTCCAACCGTATTCATAACCTGTCTCATACATTGCCACCACGTTCTCGGGCGGGCCTACGGACTGGATGTTGTGGCACGGAGCCAAGATGTACCCTCCGCCCGCTCCCAGAATCCGGTAGTTATCAATGACCTCCTGGCGGACCTCCTCGACCTTCCCGAACGGGATGGTGTACTGATTGTCCACGCCTCCATGGAAGATCAGTCGGTCGCCGAAGTCCTTCTTCAGACCCCCACGGTCCATGCCGGGACAGCGCCATTGGACCGGATTGAGGATCTCGATGCCGGTCTCGATCAAGTCGGGCAGGATGGCGCGAATCGCCCCGTCCGAGTGATGGAAGACGTACGATCCATGCTGCTTCGTCAACTCCATCATGCGCTTCATCCTCGGCAGTAGGAACTCTCGAATCTGGGCAGGGGAGTACATAAGCCCCGTCTGCCCGCCGAGGTCCTCGGCCACGTAGGTGATGATCACCCGGCCGGGGATGGCCTCGAAGATTCGCAGGGTCGCCTGATAGGCCAGTTCGAAGAGCTTGTCCAGACAATAGTGAACGATCTCTGGGTTCTCGACGAGGTCCATGAACGCCTGAACCTCGCCCCGCAGGCTCTTGTAGAGCAGGAACGGCTCAGAGCCTCCGCCGCGAATCGGGCGATGCTCCTGGCCCTTGACCTCCTCAGGCAAGTGCGAATAATCCCAATGATCGGGGCTCGGCCAGTTATAGTGTGCCTCGATTTCTTGCACAGACCTATACTCCGCAAGCGGGGCGTTGGCGACCTCAGAATAAGTCCCGGTGCCATAGTCCACGGCCTGGCGCTTGATGCCGAAGATATCCTCGCCTTCTTTCGGCGGAGGGCCGACGTACCTGCCGCCGACTCCAACTGGATGGTCAATGTGAAGGCTTCGAAAAGCCTCCTCCAGGTCGCATTCAAGGTGCTTGCACAGCTTCTCGTTGGCCTCGGGGGTCGCCCAATAATCCATCGGCACGCGGTCGGGGGTCTGGCGATTCAGCACCGCCAGCCATCGTTCTCTCGAAGTCATGGATTCTTTGGGCATCGAATACCTTCCTTGCGACGAATGTGCTATCATTGTCCTGTAATCCGTTCCGCTCTGTCAATATCCATATAGGGGTTTCACGCATGATTGCTAAACTTATGCTTGCCCTTCTTGCCCTCGGGCAGGTGAAGACCGTCGAGCCCACGATCGTCAATCCGAGCGAGTGGTCGCACTATGAAGTCGTTCGGGCGATCGCTCCAGTCACCATTGACGGCCTTATCACCAAGAAAGAATGGGGGAAGGCGACTCCGATCACCCGGTTCAGCGACGTCTTCCAGCCCGAGCGCTCCATGAAGTACCCCACGGTCGCGATGATGATGTGGGATGACAAGTACCTCTACATCGCTTATGAGTGCTGGGAGGGCGACATCTATGCCACCATGACCAAGCACGACGACTTCGTATACACCGAGCAGGTGATGGAGGTCTTCATTGACCCCGAAGGGCAGGGGAGGCACTATTTCGAGATTGACCTCAGCCCTCGCAATGTCGTCATTGACCTCATGGTCATCAGCCCCTCGTTTCTCGGTCTTGCGGCAACCCAGTCGCGCTATGACGTGATTGGCCTGCTCCACGCCACCCGGGTCAAGGGCACGCTTGACAATCGCAATGACAAGGACGAGAAATGGACCGCCGAGCTTGCGATCCCCTGGTCGAACTTCATGGGG
>DASRZD010000407.1:0-3234 GCA_035686805.1 Armatimonadota bacterium | reverse complement strand
GATGCACTTCTGGCTTCATTGCTGCGGGAATGTAGAGGAGTTCATCCCCGACTGGATCGAGATGGGCCTGGACGTCCTCCACCCGATCCAGAAGCACACGATGGATGACAAGACCATCGCCCGCGAGTTCGGCAAGGACATCTGCATCTGGGCGGGGCTGGATGTTCAGCAGGTGATCCCCTGGGGCACGCCGGAGGAGGTCCGGGCGGAGATTCGCTTCCTGATTGACACCTACCTCCGACCCGAAGGGCGTCTCATGCTCACGGCAGGCAACGGCATCACCGAAGACTGCCCGGTCGAGAGCCTGCGGGCATTCTGCGACGAAGCATACAACTATGGGCTGAAAAAAGTTGCCACTCGCTGATGACATCAAGAGTCTTGCACACGATGTTGGCTTCCATGCCGTGGGAATCACGACTGCGGAGCCGTTCGTGGAATCGGAGCAGGCGCTCACGAGTCGGTACGATCGCGGGCTGCTCGAGGGCTCGGGGTATGACCCGGAGGTCATCCGGCTCTATACGCATCCCGGGGAAACGCTGGCCGCGGCAAGATCCATCATCTCGGTGGCGATGTCCTATCTGACCGATGAGTCATATGGGTCCTATGGGACCAATGAGCCCAGAGGGTTGATGGCTCGGTTTTCGTGGGGTCTGGATTATCATCAGGTGCTCCAGGAGCGGATGTTCGTCCTGGCAGGGGATATTCGAGCCAAGCTGGGGGGGCATGCGGAGATCAGATCGTTCGCGGATACCGGCCCGCTGGTTGATCGGTCGGTCGCAATCCGATCCGGCTTCGGCTCGCGGGGGAAGAATACCTGCGTCTACGCCGGTGAATATGCCTCCTGGGTCGTACTTGGGGAGCTTGTCACCGACCTGGAACTCGATCCCGATGCTCCCGCCCCACTCGATATCTGCGGCGAGTGTGACGAGTGCATGAAGGCCTGCCCGACCGGCGCAATCTGCGAGCCATACACGGTTGACGTGAAGATCTGCCTCTCGCACATCACCCAGTCGAAGGGCTTTATCCCCCACCCGCTTCGAGAGAAGCTGGGCACGAGGATATATGGCTGCGACACCTGCCAATCCGCCTGCCCGCTGAACAAGGACGCCCGGCCCGGGAACATCGAGGAGTTCAACCCGTATAAAGGACTGGGGGCTAATCCCGAGCTCCTGCCGCTGGTCAATATCACGCCTCAGGACTTCGAGGCGAGGGTGACGCCGACGACTGCCGGCTGGATTCGGCGGACACGATTTCGGCGGAATGCTATAATTGCCCTGGGGAATATCCGCGATCCGATTGCCGTGCCTGTCTTGGTCGAGGCTCTCTCGGATCCCGAGCCGATCATCCGAGGCCATGCGGCATGGGCGCTGGGGAGGATCGGTGAATCTCGCCCGGCACTCGAATCGGCGCTCGCACTTGAGACGGACCCTCAGGCCGCCGACGAGATTCGAATGGCTATAGACTAAATGTCGAAGAGCAAAGACAAGCGCATATATGAGGTGCTGGGAGTCTTTCTGCTGATCCTGGCGGCGGCGATCATCCGGAATACCTACCTGCTCCAGTATGAGGTCCGGCTTCCATACTACCGGATTCCCATCCTTGACGCGGCGTACTATGACGCCTGGGCGGTCAGAGTGGCGCAGGGCAAGGGATACGGCCCCATGCCGTTTTACATGGCCCCGCTCTATCCCTACGTGCTCGCCCTGATCTACAAGGTATTCCAGCACAACCTGACCATCGTCTATTTCTTTCACGAGATGCTCGGCGTTCTCAATGTTTTCCTGGTCTATCTCCTCGGGCGGCGGTTGTTCGGCCATGTCGTCGGACTCATCGCCGGGCTGATGATCACCGTGTATGCGCCCGTAGTCTACCTGGAATCCAAGCTGCTCACCGAGACGCTCGCCATCACCCTGGGCCTCGGCTCGCTGCTGATGCTCATGCGGGCGATCGATCGTTCGACGATCCTTCGATTCCTGGGAACCGGACTCATGCTCGGACTGAGCGCGCTGTGCCGACCAGCGGCCCTGCTGACGGCGGTCTTCATGGCATTATGGCTTCTGTGGCGGAAGCCGGTGAAAGGGAGACTGGTCGCAGTCCTGGCAGCAGGAATCGCTCTTGCCATCCTGCCGGTCACCGCGAGGAACTACTTCGTCGGCAAGGACGTCGCCCTCATCTCCACCAACGGCGGCATCTGTTTCGCGCAGGCGAATGCATCGCTGGCGACGGGCGTCTCGAGCACCATCGGCGGATTCACAAGCTCGCTCGCGACCCAGCAGCAAGAGGAGATGGAGCTGGCATCCCGGGGCGTCGGCCATCAGGTGACGGCGTCGGAATCGGCGGCATTCTGGTTCAAGTTCGGGCTCAGGATGGCGAAGGAGCACCCGGGTAGGTTCGCCCTTCTTCAACTGAAGAAGCTCGTCTGGTCTCTGCACAACCGCGAGCCGGGATGCAGCTACAGCGTCTACTTCGAGCAGACCCTCGTTCCGGCACTGCACTATCTCTTCATGCCGTTCTCAGTACTCGCTGGACTGGGGCTGTTTGGTTTTATACGATCAAGGCGGAACAAGGAAGCCGAATTGCTCGCCATCCAGGTGATCTCAGTCTACGTCACCATGATCGTCTTCGCCATGAGCTCCCGATATCGGGTGCCGGCCATGCCGATAATGGCGATTTTCGCAGGATTTGGGATCGTTCAGGCGGTAAGTAAGCATCAGGCATCAAGCGTTACGCATTACGCATTACGAATTACGGGAATGCTTGCCTGCCTTGCGGCAGTATCCGCCGTTTCGCTAGTCAAGTATCCTCAGCCGCTCATCCTCCCCAGCGACACGGGAAATCTGGGGACTGCCTACATGGACAGCGGTGATCTGGATAAGGCAATCTACTACCTGGACAAGACTCTGAAGATGGAGCCGTCCTCATTCGCGCATTTCAATCTGGCGAACGCATTGTTTGCGAAGGATAGGCTGGATGAGGCCGTGCTCCACTACCGTAAAGCAGTGAAGCTGCGGCCGGATGATCGGAGATTTCAGGCGGCGCTGGGATACGCCTTATTGAAACAGCGGGAATCCAAGGGTCATTCCTGATCGGGCGGCATCTCCGCGAGCTTCGCGCCTAGCAGCCGGGACTGACCCTGTCTCCAGATGCTCAGCCTCACGACCTGCCCCACCTTGCACTTCTGGATGGCCTTGGTGACGTCCTCAGCGCCTGAGATGTTCTTATCGTCTATCTTGG
>DASRZD010000406.1:0-7670 GCA_035686805.1 Armatimonadota bacterium | reverse complement strand
GAAGGTCGGCAAGTCTGAGGAAGACGACGAGTACTTGCGGAGAGACATCTACCTCTGCAACTTGCTGGCGGATCGAGTCCCGGCCCCCAGGGTGATCCACTCGGATGCCTCCAAGACCTTGCTGGACAGGGTCTATATGATCTACCATCGAATCCCCGGCCGGAATCTCTACAGCAGATGGCACGTGCTCTCGGTCTCCCAGCGCAAAGAACTCACACGGCAGATTTGCTCGATTCTGCGGCGAATCAACGAGACGCCGTACGAGGGATTCGCCGCAGAGTTCGGCATAGACACGAAGCAGAGTTGGCATGATATGATGCTCTCCCGCATAAACGGCTGGCTCGAGAAAGTGAGTGAGCGGGGACTCTTGCCGGCGGAGACTCTCGCCAGAACCCGCAGGTTTCTTGACGAGAACTTGGCTGTCTTGCGTCAGGAGAAGATGGCGCTCACCTATCACGACCCCCACTTCGACAACATCATCGTCTCGGATGACGACAAGCGGATCGCCGGAGTCCTGGACTTCGAGAGTACGGATGTCCTCTCGATAGAATACGTGCTCGATCTGGTGCGGAGGATGGTGTCACGGCCGGGGAAGTATGCGTCCGAGGAGTCGGAGCCGTTCACCCGAATGGAGGACTACTCGGAGTTGATGCAATGGTACGAGGAATTCTACCCCGAGGTATTCGACTTTCCCGACCTGGACAAGCGGCTGGATATCTATACCATCGAGCACAGCCTGGCCGAAATCTTCTGGTACCCTGAGGGAACCGCCGCCCGCCAGGAGCTTCTCCGGTGCATCGGCTAGGAACTCACCCCATAGACTACGCCATCCGAATACTCGAACCTAAGGCGCAGACACTCGAAGAGGTGATCGGTGAATGAGGCATTCTTCCACTTGAGGACGTGGGACTCGCTCATTGACAAGGTGAACGAAATGTGATATACCACACGAGGCTGTGATCACTCAGCCTGTTTTTGAAAGGGGAATTGCCGGGATGGCAGTAGAACCAATAGATCGCGATCACCTACTGAATACTATAGTGGACATGGACGGCTCGGACCTTCATATGCACTGCGGGCACTACCCGATCCTCCGGGTCCACGGCCATCTGGTGGCACTGGATCAATACGGAGTCCTCGAGCCCGATCAAACCGAGGCTTTCATGAGATCAATCGCCCCACCGCGGGCGCTTGCCGAGATGGAGGAAGTCCAGGGAGCGGACTTCGGATACACGTTCACCCGAGCACGATTCCGATGCGCCTGCTACTATCAGAAAGGCACTATAGCCGTAAACATGCGCCTTATCCCGTACAAGCTGCGATCCTTCGAGGAGCTCATGCTGGATATGCGCCTTCAGAAGATGTTGTATGCCCCCCGAGGGCTTTTCCTGGTCACCGGCCCGACGGGTAGTGGTAAAACCACCACCCTGGCTACGATGATTGATTTCATCAATGAGAACCGGGACTGCCATATCATCACAATCGAAGACCCGATCGAGTACTTCCACTCGCCGAAGAAGTCAATCATCACCCAGCGTGAGGTGGGCAATGACGTTCCTTCATTCGCAACTGGGGTTGTCAAGTCCCTACGCCAGGACCCGGACGTGATTTTGGTCGGCGAAATGAGAGACCTGGCAACCATCTCGTCGGCGGTAACGGCAGCGGAAACCGGCCACCTGGTATTCTCAACACTGCATACCACAGGCGCAGTACGAACCGTTGACCGAATCGTAGACGTCTTCCCGTTCGACCAGCAGGAGCAGATCCGAACTCAGCTCGGCAGCAACCTGATCTGCGTTCTCTCTCAGCTCCTCCTCCCCAAGAAGGATGGCAAGGGGCGCGTGGCGGCATTCGAGATCATGGTGGGTACGCCGGCGATCCAGCACATGATCCGTGATAAGAAAACCTATTCCATCCACTCAGCGATTCAGACCGGCCAGCAGGCGGGTATGATGACTCTCGACGCCTCACTGTGGGATAGGTATTCCAGAGGGTTGATTGATCGGAACGAGCTCCTGCGAGCGGCGGAGAAGCCGGAAGAAATCCTCGAAAAGTTGGGCGAGCGCACCGTCGGCGACAAGAAACAGCAGCAGCAGCAGCAGTAGATTATCTTGGAAGAAGAAGGGGCTCGCAAGAGCCCCTTCTTCTCGTTGTTTCTACCTTCTTCGGCGGATGAGTCCCGTGAGGCCCACCAGACCCATTCCAAGCGCCAGCAGGCTGCTCGGCTCAGGGACGGTCGAGAGCTCGAAAGCCGTATCCCAGCTCTGGAAATTGCCGGTGGTGTCAGTGAAGCCGACGCGGTCCCATCCGCCGGCCGCATTGAGCTTCACAGCATCGTCCATATAGTAGTGTGGCCGAGTCTTCCAGCCCCATGGATATGAGGGAACTGTGTCATACAGGGCCACTATGCTCAACCAGTAGATGCCGTCAATGGACGGATCCTGACGGAACCACTCTGTCTCGGGCAGCATCACATTGTACTGGAACGTGCTGTCTTTTATGAGTCCGTCGCGGGGATCTTTGTCATATCCGACAAACACTTCCTGGTACCCGTTTATTGCGGGGGTGACATAATCCCAGATCAGATTGCCGGGATGGCTGTGCTCGTCCGCTGACGCCGGAACGTCGGTGTACATCCCAAACCAGAAAGCGCGCGGGCTCACGGGAGGTTCCTGCTCGAGGTAGTTAACGTATGAACCCCACCAGTGGATGTCCGTTACCGGGCGATTGTCCCTGCACGGCCAGTCATCCGCAACCTGAGGCGGCCCGACAGGCGGATCATTTCTGTTCCAGGACGGCTGATCCCAGCCGTTGTATACGGGCATTCCCTGGTAGAACTCGCCGTCTATTTTGTCAATCGGCTGTGACCATTTCCAGTAGGTACCCGTCGGCACGTCAGCCGTGGCGGCGCTTGCGAGCGACAGAAGCAAAACAGCAATCAGCAAGAACAGTGTCTTTTTCATTTTCTTTTCCTCCTCTGATAAATGGATATGCGTTACTTGGCGAAGCGAAACTTCTCGGAACAGACTACGATGTGGCACCAACTCCCTTCGATAGAATCAAGTCTGGAAACTCGTCAGAGGCATCCGTCCCCCGGTCTGCATCCGCGTACTTCTTGCGGATCGATTGCAGAATCTGAGAGACAGCCTGCCTGGATATGTTCAGAAGCCTGGGTAAATCCCGCCGCTCAAAGCCCTGGCAAAGCAGGCGGTAGCATCTGAGTTCCGATGGGGTAAGCGCCATCTCTAGCCGCCCTAACGCATCAGAGACTATCAGACTCCGGCATGGGTCCGTGTGATTTCTTGACTCGGTAGCGGCGTCCAAAGCATGCTCATGGCCATGCCGTTCTCTAGCGCGCGCACTGCCGATCGCGAGGTTTCTTACGGTTGTCCGCAGGAATTGCTTCGGATAGAGGATCGGCTTGCCGTATTGGAGGACCGCAAGGATCGCCTGGGATGTCAGGTCCTGCTGATCATTATAATCGCGGGCGAACTGCCTTGCGCAGGCAGAAGCGATCGCTTGCAGCGCTTGGATGTCGAGAAGACTCCCAGCAGGCGCTGAGCCTGCACGGGCAATGCTGGTATTCATCTTTTTCCCTTTCGATTGTCTTGGCGGCCCTCGCCTTACTGGTGAGCGGCCCATAATCCCTGAGGCGTTGGTTTCGCCTTCTACCCTAGAGACAAGCGAAAAGGGGAAATGTCAGCCATGCGATCTTACTTGACAAGTTGACGACTCGTGCGTCTATTGAATGGAAGCTGCTGGTTCGCAATCAAGCAGATCCATCGCTGAGGATGATTGCTATGTGGATAATACTCTGGAAAGACAGGATGACCGGACAAGCCGGCGCCCTAAGGTGCCCAGGCAGGCAATCACAGGCAGAAGCAGAATCCCATGCAAGGGCGCTGGGTGTTCTGTTCCCGGAAAGGGCTTTCCGCATTATCTGGGTGTGCCAATCATCTCAGCCCGCCTATTGCTAATCACTGCCCTCCATTTCTAAAGATAGATACTTCCGCCGTATTCCCGCTAGCAGCTTGAACGCAGTTTGTCTGGATATCCCGAGAAGTTTCGGTAGGTCCCGCTGCTCGTAACCGGCCTTGAGCAGGTTGTAACACCCGGCTTCGGCCGGAGTCAGTCGCTCCAACAAATGATCCAACGTATCCCGCAGTACGCTGAGGTCGGACAGGTTTATCTCCGAACACTGGTCACCTTCGAGATCAAGGTCCGAGTTGCTGATCTCTCTGGCTCCCGGTCCAACGACCCCTTGGTTGATAGCCAGGTTCCTCACAGTGGTTCGAATGAAACCCTTGGGGTGTTCAATGTGCCCATCGTATTCCAAGAGGGCCGTTACGGTATCCGATATCAGATCTTCCCGCTGGTCATAGTCAGCCGCACACCTGGCAGCACAATCCGCTATGTAGCGCAGCGCGTCATCATCCAGTATGGGCTCAGTAGTAGTCGCCTGGTTTTCCCCCTGGTACATCTTGCCCTAACCTCCTTTCCATCCTGGTAAAAGTACCAGGTGCAGACTTCGTGCCAAAAGGCACAAATGGCGAAAAACTATTTCACAATTCCCCTTGGCCACCCTGAGTATGGTAGAATAGAGTCAGTCATGGATCACGAGGAATCCGCGCGCAATCGGCTTCCGTCAGGGGTCAACACACAAACAATCCTTTTCGGCGCGGACGAAACCCGCGGTATAGTGGCGGTTGAGGCCGGTGAGTCGGAGGCCCTTGTCTACCTAAGAGAAGGGAGCGATGTCACTCTGGTTCGCGAGCCTTTCGCTCCCTGGCTGCTCGTCACTCGGGCGGAGGATGTCCCTACCAGCGGCCAGGCGATTGAGCTTGAGGGTGAGGGCTACCGGTTCCTGGTCACGTTCCCGAGTTGGTCAATCTTCACCGCCGCCAGGAAGTCGCTCAGGTCGAAGAGTATCAGCCATCACGCCTACGCCGGCGCCGAGAAGCAGTTCCTCCTCCTCACCGGCCGGACGCTCTTCAAGGGCCTGACTTTCAACGATATCCATCGCATGCAGGTTGACATCGAGACCGGCGGATTCGATGCATCGTCGAGCGAGATCCTGATGATCGCAGTCTCGGACAATCGGGGCTGGGAGGCGATCATCGAGGGCGAAGAGCCGAGCATGCTTGAGCAGCTTGTCTCAGTCGTCCAGGAGCGAAACCCGGATATCCTCGAAGGCCACAACATCTTCGGTTTCGATCTGCCGTTCCTCCACACACGGGCGAAGAAGCTGGGCGTCAGGCTGGCTTTGGGGCGGGATGGTTCGGAGCTCACGTTCGGCGCTGACAGAAGCTGCCCCATTGGCGGATACTCCAGGCCGTTCACCCCGGCGTTCGTGTATGGAAGGCATGTCATAGACACCCTGCTCGCGGTGCAGCGGTTCGACGTCGGCAGGGGCAAGCTGGAGCGTCATGGCCTGAAGGAATGCGCCCAAACCCTCGGTCTCTCGGAGAGCGACAGGATAATCATCCCCGGCGACAAGATCGCGGAAACGTGGCGGACTGACCCCGCGACCGTCAAGATCTACGCCCGGCAGGACGTTTGCGAAGCAAGGAGTCTGGCGGGGCTCGTTTGCCCATCCGAGTTCTACCTCGCACAGATGACGCCCGATACCTATCAGTCCGTCGCAACCACCGGCACGGGCGAGAAGATTAACTCGATTATGATAAGGGAGTACCTGCGCCAGGGCCGCTCGATTCCGATTCCCAGTCAATTTCGCGAGGTCCCTGGTGGATACACGGAGCTTAGGGCGTCAGGGCTGATTCGAAACGTCGTCAAGTGCGATGTGGAGAGCTTGTACCCCAGCCTCATGCTGAGCAAGGGTATCAAGCCGGCAGCCGATGTGCTGGACGTTTTCCTCCCGGCGCTGGCGGAACTCACCCGGCGGCGGATGGAGGCGAAGGCGAAGGCGAAATCCGGCCCCGATACCGCCTACTGGGACGGCCTCCAGGGGTCATTCAAGATACTGATCAACTCGTTCTTCGGCTATCTGGGCGCGCCCTTCCACTTCAACGATCCCGATGCCGGCGCGCTCGTCACAATCTCCGGCCAGGCCATCGCGAAGCAGATCGCTGAGTCCATCGAACGGCGAGACGGCAGGGTGATCGAGATAGACACGGACGGCGTCTACTTCCAATTGCCAGTCGCTGATGAAGAGGCTGAGTTGGCGCTGGTTGAGGAGATCGGGCGCGACCTCCCAGAAGGCATCAACCTCGTTCACGACGGGCGCTATGAGGCCATGCTCTCACTCAAGATCAAGAACTATGTGCTCGTGGATTATGCCGGTCGGAAGACTTTCCGCGGGTCGTCAATTCGCTCGCGGGCCGATGAGCCGTTCGGTCGGCGGTTCATCTCCGAGGCGGTTGACCTCCTCCTCGCCGACGACAAGGAAGGCGTGGGCCGGCTGTATATGGACTATGCAGACGCGATCCGAAATGGACGATTGCCGATCGAGGACTTCGCTCGGCGCGAGAGGATCACTCAGAAGACATTCAACAGCTCGCAGAAGAAGCGCATGGCATCGGTGGCGGAGGGGGTCAAGGTCGGCGAGTACATCACCATCTACGAGAGAAGCAATGGCGAATTGGGCCTCGCCTCAGACTACAACGGCGACGTGGATAAGGACTACCTGCTCGACAAGCTCTACAAGTTCGCCTGCCGCCTCCGGGAGGCATTCGGCGACGAGTTCGACCAGCTCTTCCCCCACCCCACCCGCCAGTCGCCGGGACAGGGAACGCTGGAATTCTAGACAACGAATAAGCGAATGAAAGCCAACGAATAAACGAATCTGCAGGTATGGGAGCGATGGTAGTGCTGACAAAGTGGAAAGTACCGCAGGCGGCGGCTGAACACGCATTGAGGAGAGAGCTTGAGAAAATGCGCAGCCTTCGCTGGCGCTACTTGATGTGGTGGCTCCTGCTAGGCGGGCCCACTCTCTATGTTGTTTACAGATTGGATCCCAGCAGCCTCACACGCACAGCCATTGGCATAGCTGTGTGCATGGCTTGGTTGCCCCTGGTAGTGTACATTAGCCTGCGTTCAGGGTCTAGTCCCACCTATGAGTTGAATGAGAAGGGTCTGTTGCGTCGCTCAAGCAGTCATCTATACAACTGGAAGCAGATTCAGGGTTATCGCTTCGGAGATGACCCGGACCTGCCTGGCCTTCGATGTTTCGAGTTCAAGGCATGGTCACTATATGGCTCAAAGTGGCGAATATGGCATTTCGACCCCTCGGAGGTTGATGAGTCCCTGCTTCGCTCGATCCTGGAGGAGCACCTCCCCGGCAAGTGCTTGGATAATATGCCAGAGGGCTCAGATTAAGGGCAAAGGACATTCATTCAGGGGTATGGCACGATGTCGTCTTGGGTGCGGGGGCGGACGATGGGGAAGTAGGTAGTGCCAGTCTTCTTTCGAGAGCAGACGCCGGTGACTACGACGTGCGAATATTGCGCTGGAAGTGTGAGGCCGCTGATCCGCTGGCTACAGTCAGCCCGAACTCCCGTATAGCCCGTACCGTCCTGACGGCCGTAACCATCATCTACATAGAAGTAGCCGGAGAGATCGTTCACGAAGGTTACCTCGCCCCAAATGGTTACCAATAGGCCGGTGTTATGCGTGCCGATGCCGCCGGTGATCCCCGGAGTATTGGCATTCAA
>DASRZD010000405.1:0-3221 GCA_035686805.1 Armatimonadota bacterium | reverse complement strand
CCGAGCATGAAGCCGACGACCTTATCGCCATCCCTCGCGACCGGCGCGCCCTGGGGGTCGAAGCTTAGATCAAGCAGCACTTTGCGCTGGAAGATCTCGCTGGTGATGGGGTCTCGGGTGAGGACTCGGTTCAGCATCCCGACGACGCCCTCGATGTCTCCCGCCTGGAACGGGCTGATGGTGACTTCGGCCATGGATTCACTCCCCATGAGAACGTTTGCAAATCTGGATAACGTTCTACATCAGGCAAAGCCAATCCTTCGTTCTTGCGGACAGTCTCTTAGCTTCCAACATGTCTACATTATACCCCGGGGGGTATACTTTGTCGAACTCGGGGTAATCCTGAGAGATAAGAGCCGGGTCTTGTTAGTAGAAGCCAAACTAATGTAGACTGAGGGCGTATGAAGGACTCGGTAGGTCTAGTCGTGAGCGCACGAGGCGGAGATGTATCGGCGTTTGAGGCGCTGATCCGGGAGTTCAGGGACATGGCGGTGGGATATGCATACTCCATCCTGCTGGACTTCCATCTGGCCGAAGATGCGGCGCAGGAAGCGTTCATCGAATGCTATGCCAATCTCCCGCAGCTTCGTGACGCGGCCGCATTCCCTGCATGGTTTCGCAGGGTCGTGTTCAAGCATTGCGATCGCCTGGTCAGAGGAAAGCGTGTATCCGCTGTTCCGTTGGAGGAAGCCATGCAAGTCGAGTCGAGCGATCCTGGACCAGCCGAGAGCTTGGAGCGCCGGGAATTGCAGGAAGTCGTGAAGTCGGCGATCCAGGTCCTACCTAAAAACGAGCGGGCGGTCACCACTCTCTTCTACATCAACGGCTACTCACAAGCTGAGGTCGGCGACTTCCTGGGTCTGCCGATACCGACGGTCAAGAATCGCCTGAACTCAGCGCGGAAGAGGCTTCAGGAAAGGATGGTAGTCATGGTAGAGGATACACTGAAGGTCAATGCACCTGGAGAGGCGTTTACAAGGAAGGTAGCAGATGCCGTCGGCAATCTGAAAACTGCCCTGGCATCGCCGGCGAGGAAGAAGACCATACGCTCGGGTCATTGGTTCCCGGAACTGACCGGATCGCTCCGCTGGCAGATCCTGCTGTCTGAGCACCTTATGCTCCACTACTACCATGATGCCGTCCATAGCCAGGCCTTCGCAGGCGAACTCCTTGATATGATGGAGAGGCTGTACACAGAGGTGATGGAGTTTCTGATCCCTCCCCCGAGGTCCAAACAGGAACGAATATCCGTTCAGGGCAGATGCTCCTGCTTCATCGTGCATACCGACAGCGAGCGGACATTTGGGACACTGGAGGATTCCAACACCCTGTTCTACCTCATGGATCCCGAGCGGTATCCAGAGTACCCCAGTCGCCTGCGTCATGAGATTGCCCACCTGATCTGGGGGAAGCTCTACGGCGAGGCTCCACCGTTGTTCAGCGAAGGCCTGGCCGTATACGCCGAGCATATGTCCGCCCCGGATGCTGATTTCGGCTCTCTGCTTGCCCACGATACGTTGCTACTAGACGATATCCCCCCACTCGTCAAAATAGTTGACGACGACAATTTCTGGAAGTATGGCCCGTTCTATGGAGTCGGCGGAGTGCTGGTGTGCTACCTGGTGGAAAACTACGGTTGGGATGCTCTACGTCGGTTCTTCCTTGCGTCAGACTACGACGATCCAAAGGCCCTGCGTCACTTCGCCGAAGTGTACTGCCAGGACCTGATGTCCGTAGACTCAGACTGGAGAGATTACCTGCGAGCACGCACCATCTGATAACCCGGCGGGTTCATCCTTCGCTGGACTTTGCCGTGAGCCGTCCCGTCTCGCCACCCTGAAGGTTCTCTCCCCCTCACTCTCGAACATGCCGGGGAGTATGGAAGAGATGGGAAAACCCTCGCGTCACGTGGTAAGCACTCGGGCCATTATCCTCGGGCTGCTGCTGATCCCCGTCAACTGCTACTGGATGGCGGTGATGGAGATCCAGTACAACTCGCTGGATACCACCTGCGTCAGCATCTTCTTCCACGTGATCTTCCTGATCTTCGTCCTGACCGGCCTCAATGCCCTCGTCAGGCTGAAATTCCCCAGGGTGGCCCTCACTCAGCCCGAGCTGCTGACCGTCTATATTATGCTGAGTATCGCCTCCGCTATCATGGGCCGCGACTCGCTGGAGAACCTCCTGCCGACCCTGGGGCATATGTTCTGGTTTGCCAATTCCACCAACCGGTTCAGCCGATTCTGGCCCTACATACCTAAATGGCTTGCCCCGCATAACCTTGACGCGCTCAAAGGGTATTACGTCGGGAATTCCACCCTCTATACCCGCGAGCATCTCCAGGCATGGATGCTGCCGGTCATATTCTGGGTGGGCTTTGTGTTACTCCTGACGTTCGTGATGCTGTGCCTGAATGTCCTCGTAAGGAAGCAATGGACCGAGCGCGAAAAGCTGACGTTCCCCCTGGTCCAGCTTCCCATGGCAGCGACCGGTCATGGAGGCTTCTTCCGAAACCGGATCATGTGGATGGGGTTCGCGATCCCGGTGCTCATCCAGACGCTGAACAACCTGAACTACTTCTACCCCACCGTCCCGACCCTCCACCTCAAGCTCCAGAACTGGGGGCCGATGTTCATCAACAAGCCATGGAACGGCATCGGATGGCTGCCGGTGGGGTTCTTCCCGTTCGCCATCGGAATTGCCTTTTTCCTGCCACTCGATTTGTCGTTCTCTTGCTGGTTCTTCTACGTGCTCAGGAAGCTGATTGACGTCCTCTGCACGGCTAGGGGACTCAGAGACCCTGGGGCTTCGGTGGCGAGCTCCAGGATTCCCTACGTATTCGATCAAGGCACCGGCGCGTGGGTCGGACTATCAATCGCCCTGATATGGATTTCCAGGCGTCATTTGAAGTCCGTGTTTCTTGAGGCATTCACCCGTCGCGAGGCATCCGGCCTGCCCCGATCCGTCGGGGATCCGGACGCCGGGATGTCCTACCGGACGGCGGTCCTGGGAATAATCGGCGGACTGATCGTGCTCATCGCGCTCTGCCAGCTAATGGGCATGTCACTCTGGTTGCCCATTGTCTTCTTCACATTCTACTTTGTGATCTCTGTTGGAATCACCCGCGTCCGAGCCGAGCTTGGGCCGCCTGCCCATGAGCTGAATTGGATCAGTCCCGAGCGGACGATCGTCGCCATCCTGGGCACTCACGCCCTGGGGAC
>DASRZD010000404.1:0-2656 GCA_035686805.1 Armatimonadota bacterium | reverse complement strand
TCCAGCCGAACGGCAGGATGTCCCAGTAGTTGTCGCCGATGCCGTGCCCGTACTGAAGCTCCTTCTTCCCATTCTCTATCTTGAGCCCGCTCCTGCCGTCATGCCCGACCCAGGTGTTGAAGACGTACTTCTTCTCCAGCGCCTGGTGCTCGGTCATCGTATACCTGAGCGCCGTCCGCATCCGATTGACGTTGCTCCGCAAGAAGTTGATATCGCCCGTCCACTCGAAGTATTTCGTGCACCCGATGATGTAGTTCTGGCCGTTGATGTCATGCCGGGTGTCGTACTGGGTGAAGAACGCCTGAATGGTGACGTCCGCCGGCGAGGCGTTCCCCATATTCAACCGCAGCCGGGTGATCGTCCCCTTCCACTGCGGGTGCTTGTACATCGGGATCACAGTGTAGGTGATCGTCTGGCCCTCATACGGCTCGAAGTACATCCTCCGAGTCTCACTGAACCTCGGGGCATCTTTGGTCGTCCACTCCACGAACGGCTTCGCGTTCCCAAGGCCGGTCGCCTTCCATCGAAGCTGGAGGAACGGCGATTGAAATGTATCTATCTCATGCCGAGGCGCAGTCACGACGGCATCAGCCCCGGTTATCTTGAGGTCCCAGCCATATTCGCCGACTCCCTCATCGCTCGCGTCATCAAGCAGCCAGCCTTCCGGTGTATTTAGATTCTGCGGCCGCCAATGGCCCCCGACCGTGTCCTTGAACGAGAAGTGCCACCCATACCCGCCCGGCGCGCCGTGCCAGTAGGGGAACGGCCATCCCAGCGGATGCGCAATTGATGCGTGCTGGTGAACGGAGACGTACCCATCCTTATCAATGATCCGATTGCTCAGCACGTCGCTCCACTGCTGCCGAAAGGCCTCGGAATTCGATTCAGTCGCCGGCCAGAGCGACGGCGTTGGAAGCCACGGGTCCCAAAGCGTAGCCTTCGGACCCGATCCGGGGTAATGCAGCCAGTACAATTCGCGAAGGGATTCCATCTCCTTCTCATGGCCTGGAACCTGGAACTGCGGGAAATCGCTCGGGATGCTCATATTCGCTCCTTGGCAAATCGAGGTACTGATAACCAGAATGGCGATAAGAAAGGTCTTCATGCCCCGATTATAGCATAGTCAATCGTGGACAGCGAAGTGTACGCCTGAGTCCTATCCGTCCTATCTATCCTATCGGTCCTATCCCGCATGGGCATTTGACAAACTTAATGCTCCGGAGTATAGTCTTAACAGACTTGTGATAATAGTCACAAACTAACAGCCGGGTGGGGGATTCCCTGATGAGCGAGAAGATTCTGATTGTCGAGGATGAGGCGCTTATCGCCGACTCCATCGAGTATGCCTTGAAGAAAGAAGGCTTCCAGGTCGTGACCGCAAGGGACGGTATCCAGGGCCTGGTGATGGCCAGGGAGCAGACCCCCGACCTCATGATCCTCGATATTATGCTCCCCGGAATGAGCGGATTCGATATCTGCCGCACAATTCGCGGCGAAAGCAGCATGCCCATCGTTATGCTCACCGCCAAGACCGAGGAGGTTGACCGCGTTGTAGGCCTGGAGCTCGGCGCGGACGACTATGTCATCAAGCCGTTCAGCATGAGGGAACTCATCGCCCGGGTGAAGGCTGTGCTCCGCCGATCGCAAATGCAGTGGGAGCACCCGAAGCAGGAGGCCCTCAAGGTGGGCGACCTGGTCATTGACGGCGAGCGCCGGGTGGTCCATGTCGGCGGCGAGGCACTCCACCTCCCATTGAAGGAGTTCGAGCTTCTCTATACGCTCGTCAAGAACCGGGATCGTGTATTGACCCGCGAGGCCCTGCTGAACAGCGTCTGGCGCGGCGACGCCTATGACAGCACCCGGACCCTGGATGTCCACGTCAGATGGCTGCGCGAGAAGATTGAGGAAGACCCCAGCTCCCCGAAGCGAATCGTCACCATCCGCGGCGTCGGTTATATGTTCGTGAGCCAGAACGATGAACAGCAAGATTAGATGGCGGCTGATCCTCACCTACATTGCGATCATCTTCGTCACGATGACCTGCCTGGGCTTCATCCTCTCCTATTCCATCGAGCACCAGTTCACCTCGGAGGTCCGTACCGCCCTCAATGCCCACGGCCAACTCCTCAGAAGTCAGATCGAGGGTAGTCCCAGGAAGCTCTCGAAGCCCGGTGACCTGGACAATGCGTGCCGCCTGATGGCGAGCAAGATCAATGCTCACGTGGTCGTGCGAGGGAAGGGCGGAGTGGTCCTCGGCGACAGCGAGCGAGGCTTCCGGACCACGGTTGACATCCCCGAGTCCATGAAGGGGCTTCGGGAGGGATTCGGCTGCCGAATCTGCCACAGCGAGGTCAGAGCCCCGAAGATGCTGTCGGTCGTTGTACCCATCAGGCCCGACAACCCGGGGGATGGGTCGGTAATAGTATCCGCTTCTCTCTATGAAGCCACTCGCGCGGCAGCCAGGACCCGGCGAATAATCCTGGCCATGCTCGTCTTCACCAGCCTCATGGTCGCGGTCATGACTTTTCGCCTGGCCGGGAGCATCGCTGATCCGTTGAGCCACATGAATGAGATGGCGCGGAAGATGGCCTCGGGCGACCTGAGTCTGCGGGTTCAGGCAAGCGGCAGGGACGAGATCGGCCAGCTTGCGAAGAGC
>DASRZD010000403.1:0-2734 GCA_035686805.1 Armatimonadota bacterium | reverse complement strand
CGAGTCTCGGTCCAAGCCGCGAGATCTTCCCCCCAAACGGCAGTGTCTCAGCGACAGTTCGACTCGCGGAGGCATCGGACGGCAAGTCGGTCGTCATGACCTGCGAAATCAAGAATGATTCCGATCAACCCGTGCGGCAGGTGTTATTCCCCGACTTCCCTGGTCTGCTGCCCTTCAATGGAGCTGAAGGCACTTGGTTCCGCACAGGGGGATTCGGCGGACTGCCGTTCCTGGAGCTTGCGCCGAACGACGACAAGGCAAGCATGCAGTATATGGTAGACTGGGCCGCCTACTCAGTCGAACACAAGGCGGGCGGCGTATTCAACGACATGTTCGTCCGATGGATGGATTTCGGCGGTCTGAGCGGCGGACTCAGCCTCTTCCCGAAGCGATGGGGCTCGGAGCCGCAAGTCACGGTGCGCCTGCAGCTCTCGGAGGTCGAAGAGAAGATCCGCCTCCTGTGCCTCCACGACGTCACCATCAAGCCGGGGGAGAAATGGGAAAGCGGCGAGTTTTGGCTTACGCCCCACAAATACGGTTGGGCGAAGGGCATCGAGCCGTACCGAGAGTGGGTGAAGAAAAACTACAAGCGCGAGTTCCCCGTGCCCAAGCGAGTTCGCGAAGGGCTGGGATACCGCACGGTTTGGATGTGTCAGACTCAGCCGGACGATCCGCAGGACGCCATTTTCCGCTTCGAGGACCTGCCCAAGTTGGCGGCAGAGTGCAAGGACCACGGGCTGAACGAGATGGTCATGTGGGCGTGGAACAAGGGGTTTGTTCTGCCCCTGCCGCCTCCATTTCCCCACCTGGGTACTGAGCAAGACTTCGCCAATGCGGCAAAGGAATGCAGCAAGATAGGCGTGAATCTCACTCCGTTCATAAGCGTGCTCCAGGCGAACCCCGAGACTGCTCCCCGATATGGCCTGAAGGTCACAGACAACAATGGATGGACCTACCACACGGAGCTTGTCCCGCGATGGAATCCCCCGTACGCCACCGCGTACTCATGCGTGCAGGTGGGGCCGCTGAATCCCAAGTGGCATCAAGACGTTCTCGACGGCTGCAAGCATCTCGTGGATATCGGCGTGACCTCGCTGAGCTGGGACCAGTTCTGGACGACTAACGATCCGCCGCCGAATATGCTCTCGCTCGCGTCCCAGATCAGAGCCTACGCGACCAAGCGCGATCCCGAGGCGACTTTCTCCGGCGAGGAACTCTGGAACCTGGAGCTGGACAGCTCGATACTCGACTACATGTGGAATTGGGGCGGGTACAGGGACTGCCGGGCGTTCACCAGCGTTTTCCCTGCGCCCAGGATCAACTGCTGCGTGAGCTACTCGCCGCTGGCGGTGAAGAAAGCGTTCGCGGACAACTTGTTCCTGAACGTGATGCCTAGGAAGAAGGAATCAGCCAACGCCTCGGACCGGATCTCGAGCTACCCCGACCTGAGCAAGGCGCTGAAGCAGTGCGCCGGGTTGCGGAAGACATTCCTGCCGTACTTCCTCGATGGCACGCTCATCGGCGACTGCATCCTCTCCGAGCCGTGTCCGGCGACTCATATCACCGCATACGTGCTGCCGGATCGAGCGCTCATGATTCTGATCAATCAGGGCGCTGAGCGGAAGGTGGACCTAACCTGCAACCTCGATCCCTGGCTGAAGTCCGACCGCTATGAGGTCCAGGCATTCGACGAGGACGGCAAGCTCCTAGGCACGTGGAAGACAGGCTCAGAGTGGCACGCGGAGACCAAGGCACTCCAGTCAGGGGAAATGGTTGTATTCGAGATCAAGGCTTCCTGAGCGGGGCTGAGATCCGCTCGAACGTCTCGTCAATCGTCGCCCACTCACGGATGGCGGTCATGCCGTCGGCCTTGCACTCTTGCACGAGGGCGTCAAGCATCTCAATGGCGGCCGCCTTCTCCTCGGGCGTGCCGGATTTCTGTGCCTTGCCGATTTCGCGCATGACCTTCACGTACTCGATCCCCAGCCGGGCATGCCTCACTCGCTCCAGGACTTCCGGGTTATCCGCGACACTCTCAGCCTCATCGAAAAGGCGCTCGCCTTCCGCCATGACGTCGGGCGTGAGATAGGGCGCATCGGCCTTCTGGAATATGCGCCCATGGATGCGCTCCACCAACACCTTGCGCTCCAAGAGGCCGAGCCAATCCCCGATTGGCTTCCCTGCCTTCCCGAAGTAGCCGTTCAGGAAGTCGGCCTGGATCTCCCTGGCATTCGCATGAGTGTTCCACATCAGCTTGGCGCACAGATAGGCCTTCAACTCGTCCATCCATCCGCCGCCGCCGGGGGCGTAGTCCCCCTCGACGAAGACGCCCTTTACGCCATTGCGCTTGTACATCGGGATATCGGCCTTCAACTCGTGGAGGTCGGGAAACGGCATGAGATAGTGAGGGAAAACGGTGCTGTAATGCCAGATATACAGGTGATTCGTGATCTTACTCCAGGCTCGGAGGTTCGCCAGGAAGGCCATATCCCTGGGGCAATGCTCATACCGGTGCTGCTGGCAGCACTTGATGGAGCTGAGGCGGATGAGCACATTCGGCCGGGGCTTGGTGATCCTCGGGGGCTTCTCGGTATACTGGTAGGCGAAGGTATCAACCAGCACGTCGGGGTACTTCTTGGCGACCTCATCGGCGACCGCATTGATAAACCGAAGCAGGAGACCCGAGGGACTCCCCTCTTCGGCATCAACTGCCTTGCACTTGTCGCACTGGCAA
>DASRZD010000402.1:0-2447 GCA_035686805.1 Armatimonadota bacterium | reverse complement strand
GTATCCCCTCCGCCTCCAGGGTCTTCAGATTCGAAAGCTGCAATCGTTCCATACTCTACATCGGTTAGCTTCCGCGACCAGGGATTCCTTTGCTGTCTAAACAGGATGAACAGGATATTCAGGATGGGAAGGGGATTCCTCCAGGCGTGTGAGGGAATCGAACGGCCAGTCTACGTTGCCGCTTTCACGATCTCGATCTCCTCGTCCGTGAGGCCGTAGAGTTCGTAGACGAGGTTGTCTATTTCGTCATCGGTGGCGTCTATCTGCCGCTCGATGGCGGTCTTGTCGCCGGGAATGCTCGCCGCAGCCAGCTTCTTGTGCAGGTCCAGAATCCGGTTCACCAGTTCCACGATCTTGTCGTGCCGGGCCTTGTCTGCTGGGTCATTCAGATCGAGAATACGGATGGGCAGCGATGCCAATTCGTCACGCTGGAGGTGTAATGTGGGGAAGGATGTTTCGTAGTAGAACCTAAGCAACTTCGCGTTGAGTACTCCGGTGAGATACTTCAATGCCGACGCGTCCTTCTTCTCGTCAAACAGGACAAGAACGTCCTTGACATAATAGTTGCCATCGTCAAATGTGCCGCTTAGGCCTCCTCCGGTATCCCTCATTAGCACCTTGGGCTGCTCGAACCGCTCAGGTGTGCCAGGACGTGCCGTTCTGCGATGTGCACGCATTTGGTCTGGAACATACCAGACGTATTCCCCCTTGAAACTCAATGAGTACCTGTGTACGTCCTCGCCCCTAAGTAGGGGCTTGTGTTGAGGTGTAGTCGGACTGTGGGTTAGGAACTTCTCATCATCGGCGGTCTTCAAGCCGAAGGCTATGCCATATGCATCCCCCAGGGGTGTTCCCACTTGCCGCATTTTCTCCTTGATGGCTTCCAGCCGTTCATCAAGCGATAAGTCGAATATGCACTTGTATTGGAGACCGAACGCCTCCTGCGGGATTGGGCGAAGGGTCAGGCCATTGAGATCAACGCCAGCTCGCGATACCGCCGTACAGACAATCTGGCGCGATGACTTTCGTTTGCTAAACATGACAATACTCGCCAGCACGTTAGCGTTGCTGAACACGTTATCGGTGAAGTCAATGATATGGGATATGGATGTTTGGCCAAGCAGCATTTCCCGCAGTCGCAGGAAGCTATCCAATCGCAGCCAGCCATCGGACACGATGTATCCGAACTCCCCACTGTTTCTGAGAAGGCAGATCGATTTCTCTATGAAGCAACAGTAGAGGTCCGACTTCTGGAGGAAGGTGCTGTAATGCTTCCAGAAATACCGTTTGGCGGCGGGATCTAGATTGTGTGGTCTCACATACGGCGGATTGCCGATCACTGCATCGAAACCGCCTCTGCTCATGATCGCCGGGAATCCTCTGTTCCAATCGAACGGGTTGATGCGCCGAATCTCGTCCTCGCTCAGGCCCGTGGTATCGAAGTCCATACCGATCAGCGAGTTGCCGCACTTGATGTTGTTCGCCAGGTCGGGCAGGGCGCGCTCATGGAACATTGACAGCGAGATGTCCAGCGTGTCTCGGCTCTCGCCTTCCAGCACCTTAAGCAGCAGGCTGAGCTTGGTGACCTCGACCGCCTGGCTGTCTATATCCACGCCGTAGATATTGTTCAGGAGTATCCGCTTCTTCTCTTTGGTCGTGAGCCGCCATTCGCTGTCGGAGATGCGGTAGACCTCCTTCTTGTGCTTCATCGGATCGTTTTTCACGTAGTAATCCAGATGCCAGTTCAGGAGCAAGGCATAGGCATTGATGAGGAACGACCCTGACCCGCAGGCCGGGTCGAGTATCCTGAGCTTCTCCACCTGTTTCGGCGTCTTGCCCTCGCAGAGCTTGCCGACTGTGTTCTTGACTATGTAATCCACGATATACGTCGGGGTGTAGTAGACTCCGCCTGCCTTCTTGACCTCCGGCTTTTCGTCAACCACGGCTGTGTGCGCCGGAGTGAGCCGGATCACCTTGCCGAGGAACTGCTCATACACGCTGCCGAGGATGTCCGCGCCGATCACGGAGAACTCATAAGGGCTTCTTGGATAATAGAGCCCGGCGATCATATCCTTCAGCACTTTGTCATCTATCTTGAGGGCGGGGGTGAAGGTATCCGGGAGCTCGACTCGACCTTTCTCCTCGCTGAAGTGAAAGAGACCAGAGTTGTACTTGTGATCCGCGGAGATGTAGAGGTCAACCAGTCTGCCGTGTATATTCGGGCCGCTTGTCCTTCCCAGGAGCTGCCCCTGCGGCTCGATGCCTCTATCCTCGCACATCCGCAGGAAAACTATGCGGTCAATCGTGCTCTGCACCGCGTAGTTTAGTTCCCGCACCCCAAGCTGCGGATTTCGGAGCGCGAGGTTGCGAGCCAAAATGGTGCGCCATTCCTCGATCTGCTTCAGGAACTCCTGGTCTACCTCCGCCGTGCCCCGCTTCCCTTTCTC
>DASRZD010000401.1:0-3291 GCA_035686805.1 Armatimonadota bacterium | reverse complement strand
CCGACATCGGCGCGGCCAGCTCGCACTGGGGAGCGATCAACGTTCACTGGCGCGATAAGGGCGGCAAGCTGGAGTATGCCATCTTCGACGGCGGCGCTCATCACTGGTGCTACTCCAAGACCACCGAGTGGGAGGTCGGTCGCTGGTATCACCTGGGCCTGGTTTACGGGCCGGATGGCATGCGCCTGGAGATTGATGGGAAGGTTGAGGACACCAACCCATACTCGGGCGGGCTGGCAAGAACGGCCAAGAAGATCGGCTTCCATGACGGCTACAATGAATCAGCACCCGTCATCATCGACAACTTCCGCACCTACCGCACGAGTACCTATGGCCTCGATGTTTCCGAGCCTGTAATCAGCCCGAATGGGGATGGCCTCTTCGACGACTGTACGATCAACTATGAAGTCGCGGATGATGCCGACATGTCCCTGGATATCCTCGGCAAGGACGGCAAGCTTGTCAAGCGCCTCATCGCCCATCAGCAGACGCCCGCCGGGGAGCATACCCTCGTTTGGGATGGGAAGGGATTCGCGGACGGGGAGTACACCATCAGCCTGATCGCCCGGTCCGCCGCCGAAAGTCGCAAACTAGACTCGGATGTCCGCATAGACCGCCGATGGAAGTGGCGCAAGCCGAAGCCTGCGTTCGCCAACTTCTTCCCGCTCGGCACGTGGTACTTCTGGGAGGACGATGCCTCGTATATCGGCCGACATGCGGATGACCCGGCGAAGGTCAATGATTACTATCGCCGCACCATGAAGGATCTCGGCGATCACGGCTTTAACCTCGTCTTCCCGTGCTGGACCCTGCACGATCATCGCCAGGTGATGCTGGACGAGGCGAATCGGAACGGTATCAAGGCCATCCTCCACCTTGACGAGATCAACAGTGTGATCGGCAAGGGAGAGGCCGGTGACAAGGAGAATCTGTTCGAGATCGCCTCATCCGCGATCAAGGACTACAAAGATCACCCTGCCGTTGCCGGGTACTACATGATTGACGAGCCCTCGAATGCCCCTGATGTCGCTCAGCGCATTGCCCGCGCCAGGAAGGTCCTGGAGGCGGTTGATCCGAAGCACCCCGGATTCTCCTGCCTCGTCGGCGGATATGAGGATTTGCTCAAGGCCGTGGACTACCAGGTGCTTCTGATTGATATCTACCCGCTGTCCCCAAACTGGTCAGGGGATTGGTCGGGCTACATAGGCCAACTTGAGCGTGGCCAGAGGAATGCGGGCGAGCGGCCGCTTTGGGTAATCCTCCAGGCGTTTGGCAAGCCGAACAACTCATGGAAGATCCCGACCCCAGAGGAGATTCGCGCCCAGGTCTGGCTCGCGCTTGCTCATGGGGCGAAGGGGATCGTGTACTTTATCTACCAATCCACGACCGGCTTCCAGGGCGAGTGGCTTCAGGGGATGGTTGACATGGACCTGAAGCCGATGGACTCCCGCCTGGAGGAGGTCGGCCGTATCAACGCCGACATCACGAAGCTTGCCCCAACCCTCTTGAGGCTGAAGCCCGCCGACTTCAAGCTCCCCGAGGTGCCTGCATCAGTAGTCGCCAAAGGGTTCACGGATGGGAAGTCGCGCTACCTCATCCTCGCCAACAAGGATACGAAGAATTCTGTGACCGTCGCCGTGCAAGGCATTGATGTTCTCACTGGCTTGATGCCACCCAGCTCTCTCCCGCCGGGTGGGGGACTGGTGTTGAGAATCGCGTCGGACTAGTCGGACACGTCGGACGGGTCAGACACCAACGCCCCGAAAGAACACCATACGTATGGTCTTGCGTTCTCCTCGCGGAAGGTGTAAGCTGGGCTCGTGAGAACCGGTACTGCCAACCTTCCTTTGCATGGCGGGAGTGCTCCTGCGTGGCTATTCGGGCGGATGACGAAGCTCTCGCGTGAGATCGTCTCCCTGATGGTGATGGAATTCGGCACGGAGGAGGTGCTCACTAAGCTTTCCGATCCCTACTGGTTTCAGGCGCTCGGATGCGTCCTGGGCTTCGACTGGCACAGCTCGGGGGTGACGACCACCGTCTGCGGCGCGATCAAGGAGGGCCTCAAGGGCCTTGAGGGCGAACTCGGCCTTTACGTTGCAGGCGGCAAAGGCAAGGTTTCCCGCAAAACCCCGGAGCAGATCTGCGAGCATGCCGAGAGGCACTGCGTTGATGTTGACCCCGCCAAACTCGTTTACGCCAGCAGGATGTCCGCGAAGGTGGACAATACCGCCGTCCAGGACGGATATCAGCTCTATCATCACGTTTTCGCATTCGACCGGTCGGGCAACTGGGCTGTCATCCAGCAGGGGATGAATGACGAAAACGGCTGGGCGCGGCGATACCACTGGCTCTCGTCGGGGGTCACTGACTTTGTCTGCGAGCCTCACGCGGCCATTTGCTCGGACTCCAAGGGCCAGCTTACCCTCAATATGGTCGCCGGCGAGGCGGGCGATTCCCGGCAGACGTCCGCCGAACTCGCAAATCAGCCGGTGGAGAATCTGATCAGGGAAATCAAGCGCATGCAGGAGCTTACCCTGCCCAGGCATCACGAGGTCCTGATCTCCGACCTGAAGCCGAAGTCCCTGGAGAAGACCCTCCTCAAGGCCTACGAGTGCCAGCCTGCGAACTTCCAGGAGCTTCTCGAGACTCAGGGCGTCGGCCCGAAGAGTATTCGGGCACTGGCGATGATTGCCGATATCGTCTATGGCTCGGCGGCCTGCACCCGCGACCCTGCCAAGTTCAGCTTCGCCCACGGCGGTAAGGATGGCTTCCCTTACCCGGTGGACAAGAAGCTCTACGACCGCTCGATTTCCACAATAAAAAGGGCCGTGGAGAAGGCAAAAGTCGGCGACATGGAGAAAGTAGAAGCAATACGGCGTCTGGGCCGTTTCTATGAGATCGACTAGGAGGCGAGGGAGATGGAGCGATTCCGACTTCCGGTTGATATCGCTCGATTGCCGAACGGCGGATTTGTTGCTTCCTGTTCCGTAGTCGAAGGATGCCATGCTGAAGGGCGTACAATCGGCGAGGCGGTGGATCATATGGAGGAGATCGCCAAGGCAATCGTTGACATGAAGTCTCCGTATGCGGTTCTGGCTCACCCGCATTCCACTCCACCGAAGGCCAAGCGCCGATGCCCGGTGTTCTGAATATAGCGACTGTGTTGATTGTCAAGGGTTAAGCTGCCATTTTTGGCGGCTTTTGAAAGCAAATGATCTCTAACCATAGCATTAAGAATTATCAGCAGCTTGCGTGCACAGGCGGTAAGCGCCACTTTGACCGGCTTGCCGG
>DASRZD010000400.1:0-16789 GCA_035686805.1 Armatimonadota bacterium | reverse complement strand
CCTGATGTCGGTCCGCCCAAGCCCGTTCTGCCTGCTGGATGAGGTGGACGCCCCGCTCGATGAAGCGAACGTCGAGAAGTTCGCCGATGTCGTAAGGGAGTTTGCCCTTACCTCGCAGATGATCGTCATCACCCACAACCGCGCAACCATGGAAGCGGCGGACATATTGTACGGCGTGACCATGGAAGAGCCCGGCGTCTCGAAGATAGTCTCAGTCAAGCTGAGTGAGGCGGTTAGTGGCGGCTAGCCTAGCTTCTTCCTGATGATTTCACAGATCTCCCCGACGATCTCTTCCAACTCCGATTGATCGGGCCCTTCCGCCATGATGCGGATGAGCCGCTCGGTGCCGGATGCACGAACGAGGACCCTTCCTTTATTCCGTGTCAAGAATGGACTTCAGACCTTAGCGGCCGTTCCGGATGGCTTCCCCTAAAGTCTAAAGTCTGTAGTCTGAAGTCTCTAACCGGAAGGACTCATAGTCTGTTATGACGAACCAAGGACGAGAATGGAGAGTGAACGATGAAAACCTTCGGTGTTGGGATGGTCGGCTACGGCTTCATGGGCAGGATGCACACATATTCATACCAGAGCCTGCCCATGATCTACGATCCTCCGCCTGCGAAGATCAAGCTCGTCGGGGTCGCGACGGCCACTCCTGAAAGCGGGCGAAGGGCGATCGAACAGGCGGGCTATGAGTTCGATACTCGGGATTACCATGACCTTCTAAGCCGAGATGATATTCACCTGATCAACATCTGCACGCCGAACAACCTCCATCGGGACATTGCCATTGACGCTCTCAAGGCCGGGAAGCATGTCTACTGCGACAAGCCGCTCGCCGTCAACCTCGCCCAGGCTCAGGAAGTCTGGGAGGTCGCTCGGGATGCGAAGACCATCCATCAAATGACCTTCAACTACCGGTTCATCCCTGCCTTGCTGCGGGCGAAGCAGCTCGCTGACGAAGGCTTCCTCGGCCGAGTCTATCAGTTCAGGGTCGCCTACCTGCATTCGAGCTATATCAATCCCGACCGCCCCGCAAGCTGGCGAACCGACAAGGCCGTATCGGGCGGGGGAGCCTCCTTCGACCTCGGCTCTCACGTGATTGATCTGGTTCGCCATATTCTCGGCGACTTCGACTCGGTCTTTGCCACGATGGACACGATGATCAAGGAGCGTCCAGGCCCTTCGGGGCGAGTGCCTATCGAAGTGGACGATGTCCTTTGGATGCAGGCAAGGCTGCAGTCGGGGGCAGTTGGGACAATCGAGGCTTCAAGATTGTCAACCGGCGCGAGCGACGAAATCCGCTTCGAGGCGCACGGTGACAAGGGAGCTATCCGGTTCAATTCCATGGACCCCAACTGGCTCGATGCCTATGACGCCACCTTGCCGGAAGGGGATTTCGGCGGCGAACGGGGCTTCAAGCGCATCGAGAGCGTTCAACGATATCCGAAACCTGCATCGCTTCCGGGGCCCAAGAACTCGGTCGGTTGGATGCGCTATCACATAGCCAGCATTCATGACTTCGTAAGCAATGTCACCGCAAATCGCCAGTCAAGCCCCAGTATCTACGACGGCCTGAAGGTCCAGGAGGTCCTGGATGCCGTCTTCCGTTCCAGCGATACCGGTAAGTGGGTTACCTGTCCTTGAGTACTCTGACTAGAGATTCCCGCTTGTCGGCCCCGCCATCGGTCGGCCCAAAGCGGAAGACGAGCTTCAGGTATTGCTGTCCCTCTGTTAGAGCCGGCAGGTCGGCGTCCGTGTGCTCGCGGACGGTGAACACCCCAAATGCGGCCAACTGCTCATCGGGCGGCGAAGGCTCATCCTCCGCGCTCCATTGGGCCTTTCTGAACCGCTCCCTCTGCGGATTGGTCAGCGATTTCCATTTGAGACCACCATCATCCGATGCCATTCCGCGCTGGGACTTGCTCAGTGAATGATAGAAACGCAGTGCAGTCATATCGAATATAAGCGCCATCAGCCCCGCATCACGCAGTTCCCGGTTGTAGCGCAGCGAGCCACGCGCCTGCTCGGGCGTGATCTCACATGCGGCAGTCGCAAGATCGTCCAGCGTGAAGTGTTTCCTATCTTTGAGTACCAGCGTCCACTTGTCTATGAACCACTTGGGGCACTCCTTGGGCACCTTGTCATACCACTCTTGATCGTTGATGACGAGATACAAGCCC
The DNA here is from genome assembly GCA_035686805.1 of Armatimonadota bacterium. GTDB lineage: Bacteria > Armatimonadota > UBA5829 > DTJY01 > DTJY01 > DASRZD01. The sequence goes on along the minus strand of DASRZD010000400.1, from coordinate 14,606 downwards.
TCTTTTCTCCAATCCTGGCCATATATCTTGCAGACTGCATGCATGACTTTGTACACGGGCAACTCCTCGTTAACCCATGATGGGATCGTCGCCGGCGGGACGGTGAAATGGTCCGCGATAAGGTCCACTTCGGATTTGTCCGCCAGTGCTTCCAGGACCGCCGATAGGGGATTCTTGAGAGATTTCAGCCCTAGGGTTACCTTCTTCCTGAGGGCAGGGTCATCGGGCTCTGGTCCGGCGTTCTTCAACTCGTCCTCCGCCTCTTGATCCCGTTTCGCCTGATCCGCTTTCCGGTTTTCCAGAATCTGCTTCTCCATGTCCTCCGATATGAATCCGTTTTCTCTGAGGCTCTGAGCCGCATACTCCGGACACTGGTCTTTGTCACTGATAACCGATTCGTCCTCCATCCCGTCGGCGCTAATGACTATGCTCGCAGGGATATGCCACCAGTAGCAGAAGGCGACTGAATCCGTCTTCGGCATTGGCTGACCCGGCGGCAAAGCCTCTGCAATCTTTGCCAGGATGAGTTCTTGGGCGTCCGCAGGCAATTCGGCGAACGGGATTTCAGACTGGCTGCCTGCCGGGTCTTCGAGACCTTCTATGAAGGCTGAAAGCCTATCCTGCGGCAGACCGGCCAGAAACCGGACGATGGCTCGACTTAGCGGATCGGTCAGGTCGTACACGAGACAAGGGTCGGTCAGAGCCGTTTCGCGGAGTTCGGCATCGCTGAGCTTGAGCGCGTCTGCATACTGTGAGTACCTATCCAGCCTGGCGCGGCAGCTCTTCTCGAGGTATTCAGATGCCTCCCTGTTCTCGGCGTCATCACGAAGCTTTTGCTCAGTTTCTCTTTGCTTCTGATCTTGCCACAATTTGTAGGTTGGAGCGTCTCTCTTGTCCTCCTTGACGCTCCACAAGCATCGGAGGTGCTGTCTCAGGCGCTCCATGATCTCATCCACAGGGCGGTCGGCAGCGAACAGGTTTACTTTGCGATCGCGGATGTAGACATCGGCGGAGAACTTGATGCCGGTCTGAGAACTCAGGGAGGCCAGCAATTCGCTGACCGGCGTTGCCGGGGCATGGATGGTCACATGCCGCTGAAGTCTGGGGTCAACATGGCGCTCTGAATCGGCGAGTGCAGGAATCAGTGACCACGACAGTAGAAGTATGAGTGCGGAAGCACCGCCTACCTTCAATTTGCGCATCGCATGGGCCTCCAATGAGATTTCCATCACTACCACTACTATAACGGGAATCAGCTTGAAAAGATGCGTCTGTGACAACTTATGGAAAAGTGTGTGAAAAATACGAGAAAGCAGTTGACATTTCGACAAGCGTTATTATAATATGCTAACGGCAAGTCGTAAGCGTGGCTCGCCAATAACGTTTCAGTATTGAGAAAGGGGAAGCATAATGGATTCAAAGGACGGCGCCAGGGACTATGTAGGCGTACGCAAGGGCCTCGGCGGTCAGTCCCTGGGCGAACTGGAAGCGCAGATTCTTGACATCATTTGGGATCTGGAACCGCCTGTCAGCACCACTCAAGTTTTCAAGATCATGTACCCTCGTCGGGAGCTCTCCTACTCGACTATCATGCTGACGATGGCTAAGCTTGCAAGGAAGGGTATCTTGAATCAGGAGCGGACCGGTGACAAGAAGACCGATCCGTTCATCTACCAGCCAAACATCAGCCGAGAGCAGATGGGATTTCAGCTTCTGAACGCAGTGTCGAAGCAGGTCTTGCGCATGCCGTTGTATGAGGCAATTCCGGCCGTTTGCGGCAATGGCGTATCTGCGGAAAAGATCGTGAAGAGGCTGAAGGAGCTAGTGGCCGACGACTAGCGGTAGGCAAGTCTGAGAAGTAGCAAGGCAGGAGAGCCACCTGCCTTGTTGCATTTTTAGCCGCCGGTGGGCAGCCATCTGCTAAGCTTAGAACTGAGATCCTGAAGGTTGCCCGTGAATATGAGGACACCGACGGCGATCATCAGGATTCCACTCGCCACCTCGAATTTGCGGAAATGCGGCTTAAACCGCCCCAGAGCCTTCAGGACGGCCCCGGTCGCGAAACCCGTTATCAGGAATGGGATCCCCAACCCCAGCGAGTAGACCGCGAGCAGCCCAACGCCCTGTGCAAGCGTATCGGTTTGCGACGCCAGCGCGATGATGGCTCCGAGTACCGGCCCGATGCAGGGAGTCCAGCCGAACGCGAACATCACTCCCATTACGAATGGCGCTGCAAACCCAATGCTCTGGAACCGGGCATGAAACCTCTTCTCCGCATAGAGAGCCTTGATTCGGAGAATTCCCAGCATGTGAAGGCCGAAGATGACTATGACAATCCCCGCCACCTTGGCCATCAAAAAGCTTTGAGCCGAAAGGAACCGACCTGCCGAGCTGGCGGTCGCTCCCATGGCGATGAACACCGCCGAGAAACCCAGTACGAACAGCACAGATTTGAAGCCCGTTCGTCGGAGCGCCTCGGACCCGCGAGCCGACATCAATTCCTCAACCGACATCCCGGACATGAACGACAAATAGGCCGGGACGAGCGGAAGCACGCACGGCGAAACGAATGATAATAGCCCGAATATGAACGCTGTTGGGACTGAGACTGTTGTGCCCATAATATCTACTTGAGGAGAGCCTTGACTTCGCTTTCCAAAATCTCCGGGTCCGTATATCCTATGTGGATGTTTTTGACGACGCCGTTCTTATCAATCACATACATCAGCGGCAGCGCCCACAGGCCATATTGCCTGGCAACACTCTTCTTCGCGTCATAGGGGATGGGATAGGTCACTTTGTTTTCCTTGATAAACGCCTTCACGTCCTGGATCGAGTCACCCCGATAACCGGATATGCCCGCTATCCTGAAGCCCTGCTTCTGATATTTCGCGTAAAGCTTCTGGATGTGCGGAATCTCCGCCACGCATGGAGGGCAATTAGTCGCCCAGAAGTCAATGAGGAGTACCTTTGCTCCTTTTCTCAGGCTCGTGAGGCTCACGGTCTTGCCGTCAATAGTCTTGAGCGTGAAGTAAGGAGCCTTGTCTCCCTTATTCAGGGCGGCTGCGGGAGCCGCTGCAATAATTACAGCCAGTAGAACGGCTATAGGGTATCGAACTGCTTTCATGAAATCTCCTCAATGTCGTATGTGATTATACCCGGCCCGTCATCGCTGGGCAAGTCCGCAATGATTTGACGCTGCGACTCACATATTATGTGACGTATGCGGCTTCGATTGGTTCCGTTTGAAATCTTCGTAAGATCGTGCTATTCTTATGACCAAAGATAGGATATCTTGCCAAGAAAACCAGCCGAATGATCGGAATGGCACTCGTCGAGCCTACATCGCATTCTGAATCTCTTAGCCTTCGTGATTGAACCGCTGAGGATCTCCTAAACGCTACCATGGTACCCAAGAACCTCAACGACGCTAAGAGCATCTGGCCTCAGGGATCGTTTTTGGGCCAGCACCATCCGGTCATCCAAGAGACTGGCTTCCGCATCTCTGCCCTGCGCACGGAATAGTCTCAGCAACCCATGAATGCTTCCGAGTATATCGGGGTGGTCAGGAGTATCGGGAAAAGCCCTCTCCCGGATGCCGAGGGCTCTGAACAAAAGCGGTTCTGCCTCATCATATCTCTCCTCCACAATATAGAGTAGAGCCAAATTATGGATATTCTGAGCAAGGCTCGTGTGATCGGATCCCAGGCTGCTCTCCCAGTCGCTCAAGACCTGCTTGAAATGCGGCTCAGCCTCAGAGTAACGTGCCGTTGCAGCATAAAGCCGAGCAAGATGGTTATACGCACCGGCTAGGTCTGGATGATGAAGTGGAAGCGACTCTCGTCGAATGTCGATTGCTTGGCTTAGTAACGTCTCAGCCTCAAAGAAGTTGCCTGCTTCACGGTAAATGGCAGCTAGGTTAATAAGACTCTGTGTCACTTCCGGGTGTTGGTCACCAAACTGGGTTTGGCGGATCTCCAAAGCCCGCCGAAATAGCGGTTCGGCCTCCGCGTGTCTGCATAGCCTATAATGCAACCAACCGAGATTGTCCAGTACATCCGCCAGGCAAGGGTGGATTACAGGAAGCTGTTTCTGACAAATAGCTAGTGCTTGGTTGCAGCACCGCTCGGTGTCTGCATATCTGCCTTGGCGATGGTGTAGCCAGGCTAGATTATGCCATACTTCGGCAGTATCTGGATGTCCGTGCCCGAGGTGCTCCTCGAGCATTCTCAGTGCTCGCTTGAACAGCCCTTCAGGGATGTGAAACTGGGCCCTTCGATAAAGATAGTATCCGACTTTGTTGAGAAGCCAGGCGGGTTCAAGGGAATCAAGGCACCAAGTGTCGATGAGTTCTGAAGTAGCTTGGGCGTGAGGAAGGAGGCGTGCACACAAAGGCCAATTCGAAAACTCTTTCGGTTCTGGGAACGCTTTGCCGACTGCGCGAAGGGCACGATCTGCACAAATGCGCTGGGTTTCATAGGGCATGCTATGTCTTAACACGGACTGTACCAGGCGGTGGACGCTATAGGTTTGCCCGTTGGGATTGACGACGACCAGCGAGTAATGGATCAAGGGCTCCAATATATCATTCAGGACAAGGGGGTCATGCTCAACGTCACTCAGCGCATTAGAGAGAGCACTGCCCGAGACCGAGCTGCCTTTAGTAAATATCTCAAATGGGATATCGTCGGGATTCAGGAACGCACTGATACGCAAGAGGTCGGCAGCCGCTTCAGAGGCTTCTTCAACCTTTCGAAAGCTCATCGCCCATGTCTTGGCGACTGGATACTGATACTCGCCCGCTATGATCCTCTTGCCTCCCAGCAGTTGGAAGCTACGTTTGCGATAGCTCATAAGGTAGTCTTGAAAGCGAGCTTTTGTCGCAGACACGTATGCTCCGGACTGCTCAAGAGCCAGAGGGAAATAACCGAGCTCATGTGCTAATTCGTACGCCGCTTCGCGTTCAGCTGCGTCATTCGGGTCACGTTCGGTTCGTCTATAAAGGAATTCAACCGCGTCATCGGGTGGCATTACGTCGAGATTGACTCCCTTTGGCATTCCGAGAAGGTCCATGATGTGGATCTGTGAGGTAAGCAATATACGGCTATCCGGCTGGGCAGGGATGAACTGCCTGACAAGTTGGGGATCCTCGACATTGTCAAGTACGAGGAGCCAGCCGTTGTTATTCTGTAGCCAGTTCTTTACGTGATCAGCGACTGCATTCTGGTCCTCTGCGTCCTTGCCACGCAACTCAAGGACAGATGCGAGCGTAACAAGATGAGAGACCAGGGTCTCGTGCGAATCTGCCTTTGCCCAGAGCACCATATTATAGTCACCGCCGTATCGTCTTATGAATTCCAGCGCCGACTGGGTTTTCCCAATGCCCCCCAATCCACATAGAGCGACGACCTGATGCGATTTTAGTGCATCATGTACTTGCGCCAACTCGTTTTCCCGGTCTGTAAAATAGTGGTTGATTGGATGAGGCAGATTAGATGTTGCGGGGGACTTTTGCTTGCGCGAGTGTGGCTTCGTTGGCAGGTGTTTGATCTGTCCCGGGCCTTCCGGCAGGACATACCGCTGCTTTGTCAGTCGCCGATAAAGCCGCGTGTATTCCTCTTCATCGGACAGGTCATAATGGGTTGCTCCACTCAGCAGATCTGGGATGTGTTTGGTGGAATCCGACGAGAGAATCAAGGGAATGAACTTGGCATTGTGGGCCTCGGCATCGTAGAGCTCTTGCGTGATTATCGCTCCTTCCCACTTTGCGCCCTTCCTAGTACCCCACTTCGCCTTCCCATCAAATGCTCTCTTGTATTGCTCCGTGCATAACCAAGAGCACGTATTTTGCCTGCGCTATTTGGTTTCGCATCCATCTTGGCCAGTGTTCGGCTGGGGAGTCCTCATATTGGTCGATCCAGGCATCAACGCCTTCTTCACGTAGGCGCTGGCATATCTCGAGCACCCACTCCTTGTGTTCCTGTGAATCATGGCTGTAGCTAATGAAGACCCTAGGATTCTGACGGCTCATGTTTACCCCTCCATTTAACTGAATGCCATACGCTTGGTAACTATTCTACATATAAGTCGGTTTATTGTCAACACACGGCTGAGCCGTTTGCATAGCACTGCGCGAAGGGTTGTGACGGTCGCTTGGATATACTTGGTCAGTTGCTGCCTTCACCGAAGAGATCTGTTGAAATACTCGCCAGTTCGTGCTATTCTAAAGCCCGCAAGTGGACTTCGTGATGGAGGCGTTGATGAACAGAACTGGCCGCGTAGTCGGAATGGCTATCTTTGCGCTGGGAATCCTTGCGCTGATTTTCGTTTTCGGAGTTGCCTACCGGATGTTCACTTTGCCTGCCGCCCAGGTGCTGGCCTCTCCCACACTCACGGCAGCCGGAATCGGCAGCGCAACGGTCTTGGTCTTCGTCCGGATAGCCCTTCTGTTCGTCATGACGCTCGCAGCGGCCCTGATCGCTAGTCGGGGCATACAGCTCTATCTTGGAAGCGGGGAGCACGCTGACAATGAGCGGGGCGAAGCGCCCCCTGTTGCGTGAAACTCTTGTTTCTGCTAAAATCCTCCATTATGTTACTTGGATGGTAAGGTAACGTGCAAGATTTGTACCTGATAGGCCAACTGTTTCTGGCAGCGGTTTTCGGCGGGATAGTAGGATACGAGCGCGAAGTCCACGAGCATCCTGCAGGATTGCGCACGCATATCCTCGTGTGCATGGCATCCGCTCTCATGACGATCGTCTCGATCAAGTTCCAGCCTCCGGGCGGAGACCCGGGCCGTATCGCCGCCCAGATCGTGAGCGGCATAGGTTTCCTCGGCGCAGGTACCATTCTCAGGCAGGGCAGCATCGTCCGAGGCCTCACCACCGCCGCGAGCCTCTGGGCCGTCGCAGGTATCGGCATAGCGGTCGGAGTCGGCGGACCACGATATCTGATGCTGGCCGCGGTCGCGACGGGGATAGTATTCGTCACCCTGTCAACCATGCGGAGTATCGAGCCCGCTGCCGGGAAGAGGGTGGGGTACGGGCTCTACCTGGAGATGCCTGCCGACCGATTGCAGGCCCTGGGCGAGATCATGCAGCACCTCGTAGGCATCGGCGCATCCGTATACTCCACCAGAAGCGTGCAGACTTCATCCGCGGAGAAGCGCGCATTCAGGCTGAAGATATCACTCCCCCGCAAGGTGAAGATCGGCGGCATAATAGAAAAGCTGGCGTCTCAGGAAGGGCTCGATAGGTTCGAATGGTCGTAATGTAATACGTAAGGAGTGATCCTGGTGTCCGGTTACGCATTACTCATTACCCGTTGTGAAAAACCTTGCGCCGGGGCCGGTGTTATGTTATAATATCCGTGCGTTAAGCTCGGTGTTTGGTTTCAAGAGTGGGTCACACGCCCACTCTTTTTATTGCTGTCCACTTGCCGGGCGGAGAAGGATTGCATTATGGACGGAGACTTCATAGAGGCGCTGCGTGCGATAGAAAAAGAGAAGGATATACCGCTCGAAGTACTCATCGAGACGGTAGAATCCGCGCTCGTCACAGCATATAAGAAGAATTTTGCCACAGTCGGCGATGTCAAGGTTCGGGTCCAGTCGAGCAAGGCCGGCTTCAAGGTCTTTTGCGAGAAGATGGTTGTTGAGGAGGTCACGAACTCCCACGCGGAGATCGAGATAAACGGCGCCCGAGATATTGACCCGGATGTGACCGTGGGCGATTTCATCGAACTCGAAGTCACCCCCGAGGATTTCGGCCGCATCGCTGCTCAGACAGCAAAGCAGGTCGTGATGCAGCGGATCCGCGAAGCCGAGCGCGACCAGATATTCGATGAGTATAGTGAAAAAGTCGGCGAGGTCGTGACAGGCATCGTTCAGCGCCGGGAGCAGCGCAATGTCTTTGTCAACGTCGGCAAGATAGAGGCGCTTCTTCCCGCGAGCGAGCAGGTCCCCACCGAGCCATATCGGTTCAACGACAGGATAAAGGTCTACATTCTCGAGGTACGGCGGACTCCCAAGGGGCCGCAGGTCATCATCTCGCGGACTCATCCGAGCCTCATCAGACGGCTGTTCGAACTCGAAGTCCCCGAGATCCACGACGGCATAGTGACCCTGAAGTCGGTTGCCCGAGAGGCCGGCTCGCGCTCGAAGATAGCCGTTTCGTCCAGCGAGGAGAAGGTTGACCCGGTCGGCGCGTGCGTCGGTCACCGGGGCAGCCGCGTGCAGGCAGTGGTAAACGAGCTTTATGATGAGAAGATAGACATCGTGCGCTGGCATGAGGAACCCGCCCGGTTTATTGCGGAGTCGCTCAGCCCGGCGAAAGTATTGTCGGTCGAAGTCAATGATGAGACTAAGAGCGCGTTCGTAATCGTGCCGGATAATCAGCTTTCGCTGGCGATCGGCAAGGCCGGGCAGAATGTTCGGCTTGCGGCCCGATTGACCGGGTGGCGGATTGATATCAGGAGCGAGGCTCAGCTTGCCCGCGAGGCGCTCACACTCCCTGCAGAGGAAGCAGCCGAAGCCCCGGCTGAGGAGACTCCGGCAGAGCAGCCTGAGCAGGCAGCAGCCGTCACGGAAGAGACGGCTGAAAAAACTGATGCGGCCGGCGAAGCCCCGGAAGAGGCTGAGCCGTCGGTTGAAACAAATGAGACCGCGTAGAGTTCCCATCCGAACCTGCACGGCGTGCAGGACAAGCGGGGATAAAAAGGGCCTGCTGAGGGTCGTTCGGACCCCGGCGGGCGAAGTGAAGATAGATGAGACCGGGAAGATGGCCGGCAGAGGGACCTACCTCTGCCCCAGCTCGGAGTGTCTGCGCCGAGCAATGAAAGAGAAAAGGCTTTCGCGGGCATTGAAAACGGAGATTCCGGAAGAAATACTCCGGCAGCTTGAACAAATGGTTGAGCAAGGGTCGGAAAGAATGTAGAACATAGGGTTTATTCGGCTAGGTTGAGTCACGGCTTGATTTGCTGGTGAATTGCCCGCCCTGTGTTTCGACGAAGGTGGTGGATGCAATGGCTAATGTGCGAGTTTATGAGCTGGCAAAAGAACTAAACATGAGCAATCATGACGTGATTTCCGCCCTGGCCGGTCTAGGTATCGAGGTCAAGAGCCATTCCAGCAGTCTCGATCAGGAGACTGCCTCCAGGGTCAAGGAGACTCTGCGGAAGAACGGTGGAAGCGCCGGCACAGGAGCGCCGACGGTCACTCTTCCGAAAGAGGAACCGGCGAAGGAAGAGCCGGTTCAGGAAAAGAAAGAGATAGAACTCCCGGCTCAGATCACGGTCAGGCAGCTCGCGGAGCAGCTTGGCGTCCCCACAGCCGAAATTCAGAAAGCCCTCGTCAAGCAGGGCGCCCTCGTTGCAGTCAATCAAGTAATTGCACCCGACCTGGCAAAGAAAGTCACCGAGAGCTTCGGATACACGATCGTCGTCCCCGAGCCGAAGAAGGTCGAAGAGCCGAAGCCTGAGGCTGAAGCCGCACCCGAAGCACCCGCCAAACCCAAGCCCAAGCCTGCTCCTCAAAGAGCCAGGCCAAAGCCCACTCGCCCGGCCGTGTTGACCCCCAGAGCCCCGGTAGTGACGATCCTGGGCCACGTTGATCACGGTAAGACCACCCTGCTGGATGCTATCCGACGGACAAAAGTTGTTGATCAGGAGTTCGGCGGCATCACTCAGCACATCGGCGCATACCAGGTAGACGTCAAGGGGAAAAAGATCACCTTCCTGGATACGCCGGGGCACGAGGCTTTCACCGCCATGCGGGCCAGAGGCGCGCAGGTTACCGACATCGCGGTTCTCATAGTCGCAGCCGATGACGGAGTCATGCCTCAGACGGTGGAAGCGCTCGATCATGCGAGGGCGGCCGCCGTTCAGATTATCGTCGCCATCAATAAGATTGATAAGGCGGACGCGAACGTTGACCGCACCAAGCAGCAGCTTGCGGAGCATAATCTCGTTATCGAGGAGTGGGGCGGCGATACCGTTTCAGTCGATATCTCTGCGAAGGCGCAGACGAATATCGAGGAACTGCTGGACATGATCCTTCTCGTCGCCGAATTGGCGGAGTTGAAGGCGGATGCGACAGGCCCTGCCGATGCGACCGTCATCGAGGCTCAACTCGATCGTGGGAAAGGGCCGATTGCTACGGTCCTGGTTCAGTCGGGCACTCTGAAGCATGGCGACGCAGTAGTCGTAGGCCGGTCATATGGCCGCATCAAGGCCATGCAGGACGACAAAGGCCATCGCGTGCAGAAGGCCGGCCCGTCAACCGCGGTGGAGATCAATGGACTATCGAGCGTTCCTCTTGCGGGGGATTTGCTGGAAGTTGTGAGCAACGAGCGCGAGGCTCGCCAGGTCGCCGAATCAAGGGCTCAGGACGAGCGGACTGACAGGCTCGGGGCAACCCAGCGGATGACGCTTGTGGACCTTTACAAGCAGCTCAAGGAAGGCGTGGTTCAAGAGCTGAACCTAATTCTGAAGGCTGACGTTCAAGGGTCCGCCGAGGCCATCACCCAATCGCTTGAGAGACTAGGCACGGAGGAAGTCCGTGTCAATCTCATTCACAGCGGGGTAGGGAATATCGGCGAGTCGGACATTCTGCTGGCGTCGGCGTCTAATGCCATCGTGATCGGTTTCAACATCAAAGTTGATCCTCAGGCAAAGGCCGCTGCCGAGGCTGAGCATATAGACGTTCACTTGTACAAAGTGATTTACGAGTTGTTGGATGAAGTTAAGGCCGGCATGGAAGGGCTTCTCGCCCCTGAGATCAGGGAGAGCGTCATCGGCCATGCCGAGGTCCGCCAGCTCTTCAAGCTCCCGCGGGGCGGCGTGATCGCCGGAAGCTACGTCACGGACGGCAGGATTCAGCGCAATGCAGAGGCCCGGGTGACGCGCAATGGCGAAGTCATAGCCACCGGAAAAGTCTCCTCGCTGAAGCATATCAAGGAAGACGTCCGGGAGATCGCCGCCGGATTCGAGTGCGGCATAATGGTCGAGGGCTTCAACGGCTTCCAGGTCGGCGACATCATCGAAGCGTACGTGATGGAAGAGATAGCAAGGAGAATCTAATGCGTAAGGAGCAATCCGTAAGGCCAGTCCGGTTACGCATTACATGTTACGGATTACGCTATGATCGTCGGCATCCTAACCATTGATATGGTCATCCCGGAGAGCAACTCGCTCAAGGACAAGCGCCAGGTTGTGAAGAGCGTCTTGGATGGCATCCGGCATAAGTTTAACATTTCGGCGGCCGAGTTGGAGAGCCTCGATTCCTGGAGGCGGGCCGTCATCGGAGTGGCGTGCATAAGCAATGACCAGGAGGTCGCCAATACCCTCCTGAATAGAGTCCTGGCGACCATAGAATCCAATCCGAGGCTATCGGTGACCGACTGCCGGCTAGAATTCCTGTGAAGTAAGCGATCTGATGTCAAGAGTCCGCATCGGGGTGGAATCCCGACGCTATCGCACCACAAACTCCGCTGAAGCGGACTGTGGCAGACAGGCCACCCACCCCCGACAGTCGGGGATTCGTGCTTTGGTAGCATACGGATTGGACCCGTATGCGGGCATGGGATTTTGCCGTTCACTACCGGGTATGTGAGATGACCACCAGACAAGAGAAAATCAAAGAACTGCTGAAGGTCGAGATAAGCGACATCATCAGGCGGGAATTGAAAGACCCCCGGCTGGGGTTCATCACCATCACCGACGCCGAAGTCAGCAAGGATCTCCGATACGCCAAGGTCTATATCAGCGTTCTCGGCGATGAGAAGGCGAAAGAGGAGAGCCTGGCAGTCCTCCAGCACGCCGCCGGGTTCATCCGAGGCGAGTTCGGAAGGCGGGCGTTCCTCAAGGTTATTCCCGAGATCACATTCAAAATGGACACTTCCGTGGAGCACGGCGCTCGGATCTTCGAGCTCCTGGAGCAGGAGAAGCGCCATGAGAAGTGACGTCCAGGAAGCGGCCAAACTGCTTCGCGACTCCAATCGCATCCTGATCTCGGGTCACATAAACCCCGATGGTGATTCCCTTGGCAGCATGTGCGCCCTCGGACACGTTCTTCGGTCGCTTGGCAAGACGGTGGTGGCCATCAGCCCGGACGGCGTTCCGGACGGCTACAAGTTCCTGCCGGGCAGCGACCACATAGTGACTCAATTGCCCCATGACCGCCAATTCGACCTCTGCGTGACCGTGGATTCGGAGAACGAAGGCCGTCTGGGCGACGTGGCTCAAGTATTGAAGTCCTGCAAGAAAACTCTGGACATTGACCATCATCCGGGAGGCGAGCGAACCGCGGACGTTCAGGTGGTTGACGCCACCTCGGCATCCTCAGGGGAGATCGTGTACGAGATCCTCAAGGAAATGGGCGTGAGGATCGGTCCGGCAGTCGCCGAATGCCTGCTCACCGCCATCGTCACGGATACAGGGTGCTTTCGCTTCAGCAACGTGAAACCCACCACTCTTCGAACCGCCGCAAGCCTCATTGAAAAGGGCGCTTCGATCAGCAAAGTCGTGCGAAGGGTCTATGAAACCCGTCCTCTTTCGAGCGCAAAGCTGCTCGGCGCGGCTCTCTCGAGCCTGAATACGTCGGAGAACGGCCAGATCGCCTATGCCAGCATTACCCAGGAGCAAATGGCCGCCGCGGGAGCGGATGCGTCCGAGGCGGAAGGAATCGTGAACTACATCAGATCAGTGCGAGGCGCTCGGATCGGCATCCTCTTTCGGGAAGAGGAGGGAGGCACTACTCGGGTAAGCCTGCGGGCCGGGGAAGGATTCGACGTCGCCCAAGTCGCAAGGCTGTTCGGCGGCGGCGGGCATAAGACGGCTGCCGGCTGCACCATAGACCGGCCTGTGGCGGAGGCAGTTGACCTCGTGATAGGGGCCGCCCAAAAATGGATGGCATCTTAAACGTCAGCAAACCCTCAGGGCCCACATCGCACGACGTGGTCCAGCGAATCAGAGGGGCTGCCCACACCAAGCGAGTCGGCCATGCCGGCACCCTCGATCCCATTGCCACCGGAGTCCTCATTATCTGCCTCGGAAATGCCACTCGTATCGTCGAATATCTCATGGACTGGCGGAAGTCTTACCGCGCAACGGCCGTCTTCGGCGCTGAGACGGACACCGAGGATGCGACGGGCGAGATCATCAGGGAGGCCGACTGCTCCCATCTCACGAGGGAAGCCCTGGAAGCCGTGCTGCCCCGATTCGTCGGCGAAACCCTCCAGACGCCCCCAATGGTCTCCGCCGTCCACCATGAAGGTCAGCGTCTGTACGAGCTTGCCCGCGCAGGTAAGGTAGTCGAGCGAGCCCCGAGACCGGTCGAGATATACTCGCTGAGCCTGGTGGATTTCACTCTGGATGCCAAGCCCTCGGCCACTCTCGACGTCGAATGTTCGAAGGGGACCTACATCCGCACGCTCTGCGCCGACATCGGGAAGGCGCTCGATTGCGGGGCATACATGTCCGCGTTGACCAGGACCGCCGTCGGACGGTTCAAAGCCGAAGATGCCTTGTCACTGGAAGCGATCGAGGAGGGCCCGATTCAGAACTACCTGATCTCGATTGACGAAGCCCTAGCGAATATGCCGGAAGTCCACATATCCGAAGAGGACGAACATCGGATCGCCAATGGAGTCATGCTGCCGGTCGAGGCGCTTTCGCGCGCAGAGTTGCCGCAGATAGGGAATCCGGTTAGAATCAAGTCACCAAGCGGCCTCATAGCGATAGGAAGGCTTTGCCTCGTTCAGGGACGGGTAATGCTCAAACCGGATAAGGTTTTCGGCGCACAATAATGGATATCGTTCGAAGAATCGAAGACTTGGCACCTGGAACACCCTCGGTCGTGACCGTCGGCGTGTTCGATGGCGTCCATCTCGGTCATCAGGCGATCATGAGCCAGGTCCGCTCATCGGCTCAGGAACTGGGCGTGCGGTCGGTCGCCGTGACCTTCGACCGGAATCCCCAGGAACTCGTGAACCCCAGCCATCCAGTCCCATATATCACGAGCCTTCGCCAGAAACTCTCATTGATCGAGGAGCAGGGCATGGACATTGCCCTCGTGCTGCCTCTTGAGCGCAAGCTGCTCGATATGCCGGCCGAGCGCTTCGTGACCGGCATCCTGCACGAGAGACTTCGCGCCATGAGACTCGTCGTCGGCTGCAATTTCCGGTTTGGCAAGGGCAGGGCAGGCAACGTTCAACTGCTGGAGAAGATGGGCCGCGAGATCGGCTTCGAGGTCACATCCGTGTCGCCCGTGATGGCGGACGGCAGGACGGTCAGCAGCACCGCCATCAGGCGGCTTCTGATCGAGGGCAAGATCGAGCTTGCGGATTGGATGCTCGGCCACCCGTTCTCGCTGGAGGGAACCGTAGCTGCAGGGAAGGAGATCGGTCGCACGCTCGGTTACCCGACTGCGAACATCCAGCCGGCCGAGAAGCAGATCGTCCCCGGCAGGGGCGTCTATGCCATTCGGACTCCTTTGGGAGACGGCGTTGCCAATATAGGGACAAGGCCCACGGTTGGCGGGGAGCACAGCCGCATAGAGGTTCACATATTCGATTTCTCCGGGAACATTTATGGACGGGAATTGGAGGTCG
>DASRZD010000399.1:0-2697 GCA_035686805.1 Armatimonadota bacterium | reverse complement strand
ACCATAAACCTCACGTGTGTGGAGGATGACCGGCTCAGCGGCCTGGCGAAGGCGATCCATCTCTATGTGATCAGCCGGCCTCTGGATTGGGATTATCACCTCGAGGAGATATTCAGTCACTTCAAGGAAGGCACTAACCAGAAGTATGCGGCCATCAAGGAGCTGAAGCAACTCCGATACGTCTTCCTGGGGGTCGAGAAGCGGGCGAACGGGACGTTTGAGGAGCGAACCTACGCATGGTACGAGGTCCCGCTGCCGGCGGATCAGGGGCCTTCCTTCCAGCCACTTCCTGATAATCCACTTTCTGGTATCGGGGAAGTGGCTCTACCCCAAATTCACGATCAAATTGACGATCAGCCACTTACCGACATCGGGGACGTGGACGACAACCCACTTCCTGATAATCCACTTTCTGGTATCGGGGAAGTGGCTCTACCCCAAATTCACGATCAAAACGGCCCAGAGCCACTTACCCAAAATCCACTTCCTGGTAATCCACTTTCTGGTTTTGAAGATGCTTACCAGGAACCATTGATATTAGGTACCACTAAGGAACCACTAGAGACACCTGGTAAACCAGGTGGTTGCGGCCTATGCCGCCCCGCAGACCCGACTGCAGCACCGCCCACAGAGCATTTGATGCGGCTTTGGCACGTCCTCTGGAGGGAAGAGTTCGGATTCTGCCCACGCACGGAGCGGAAGAAGTTCCGAGGCATCGCGGGAAGATTGCTCGCTAGAGACGGCGACTTGGAGCATCATCGGGCGGCGCTGAGCATCTTCCTGAAGGACAAGCGGGAGTTTTACAGCAAGGCCGGATGGACATTCGGAGTTTATGAACAGGCTTATGACGAGATTATGATAAAACTGTCACGGATTGAGAGGCAGAAGAAGGCCGATCCATTCGAGACGCCGAGCGTGGAGGCCACGAAACGGCGCATTGCGGCTGAGAAGGAAGAGCGCCGGCGGAAGCTCGCGGGGGAGGACGGATGACGGGGCGAGCGGGCGACAAGGCGAGCGGGCGATCCTCCTCCGCCAAGGCTACGGCGGACAAGCCGGAGGGGCTGGTGGATCGGATTCCGCCGCAGAATCTGGAGGCTGAGCAGTCCACCATCGGCAGCATGATGATTGACAGGGGCGCTCTGCTGAAGGGCATCGAGATCGTCCGGCCGGAGGACTTCTACCGGGATGCTCATCAGACGATCTTCGAGGCGCTGATCGCCCTGGCCGACAAGAGTGAGCCGGTGGACATCGTGACGGTCCAGGAGGAGCTCCGGGCGAAGGGCGCGCTCGATCGGATCGGCGGGACGGAATACCTGGCCACGCTGATCGACTCCACCCCTACGGCGGCGAACCTGGAGTATTACGCGCATATCGTGACCGAGAAGTCGCTCCTGCGGCAGGTGTGCGTCCATGCCCATGATCTCATTCAGCGGGCGCATGGGCCGGTCGAGAACCTGGACGACTTTCTGGCGTACGTTCAGCAACAGGCGATGGGCATAGCATCCGGCCGGGCGAAGACCGAGCTGAAGCCGCTGGGGCTGATCGGCGCGGAGGTCTACAAGGAGATCGAGGCGGCGCAGGAGGAAGGGCGGGACCTGCTGGGGCTGCGGACGGGATTCGAGGACCTGGACGACATCATCGGAGGTCTGGCTGCCGGCGATCTGATCGTGGCCGCAGGGGGCACGAGCATCGGCAAGACGGCCTTCGTAAATCAGGTCACTCGCAACGTGGCGAAGCAGGGCTATACGGTGGGCCACTTCTCCCTGGAGATGACCGGCCAGCAGCATGCCCTCCGGGAGTTCGCACAGAAGACCCGACTCTCGGTGAAGGCACTGAGGGCATGCCGGCTCAGCGAGCGCGAGGACTTGGATATGATCGACGCCATCAAAAGCATGGACCGGCTGCCGATTCGACTATCCACCAAGCGGGGGCTGCATCACCGGGACATCAGCATGATCAGTCGTGCGGCGATGGTGGAGTACGGCCTGGACTTGATCGTCGTGGACTATCTGCAGCTCGTGAAGGGCGACGGCTACACGCGGAATGAGCAGGTGGGGAACGTGGCGGAGGCGTTGAAGAACCTGGCCGGCGAGCTGAATCTGCCGATCCTGGCCGTGTGCGCGATCAACCGGGAATCCATGAAGGCGAACGAAGAGCCTCAGCTTTGGCATCTTCGGGAATCCGGCGAAATCGAATACCACATGGACGTGGGGCTGTTCCTCCACAAGCCGGACAAGGAGCACATGACGGTTATCGTTCGGAAGGGCCGCAATATCGAGACCGGCCGATCCAAACTCAGGTGGCATGGGCGAACGATGGAGTTCGGGCCTGACGAGCCCGAGCAGAAGGAGCTGACGATATGAAAGGGGCCGTGGAGGAGAAGCTGACGTTCGAGGCGGCGTACGCGAGGTGCGTGAGATGCCCGGACTTTCGTGGAGGAGGATTTTGCGGGTGGATGCCGCCGACGCCAGCGATTCCACATCGAGTCTGTGAGCCGATTGATACGATCATCGAGTGCCCAGCCGGGCGAGAGATAGAATCCAACAAGGAGGCTGTTTATGGCAGTTGACATGGAGCGAATGGCGAAGGAGTGCAAGTGCACGGACGGCGAGATCGAGCCGTGCAAGGTATGTGAGTTTCAGGCTCAGTGCCCGATATGGCAGGCGCGAGTCAGAAGGGAGGCAGATGATGGCGAGA
>DASRZD010000398.1:0-5936 GCA_035686805.1 Armatimonadota bacterium | reverse complement strand
TGTTGCCCACGATGGTGTTGTTCCATAACCGCTCGTAGTAGGCGCACACACCGCCTCCCCACGCCGCTGAATTGCCGGTGATGACGTTGCCGCAGAGCAATCCGCCGCGGTACACGCCTCCGCCCGCGTATGAAGCGCGATTGTCCGCGATCACGTTGTTGGTTACTATCCCCCACCTGCCTCCCGAAATGCCGCCCCCTATGAAGCCTGAATTGCCAGCTATTATGTTGCCCGATATCACGGGAGTCGATCGGGAATCCCCGGGATGAATATGAATTCCGCCGCCAGCATCATTCCCCACGTTGTCCGAGATCAGGTTGTCCAGTATGATGGGAAACGAGTCACGGATAGATATCCCGCCTCCATAGTACTGCTCGGCGGCAACGTTTAGCGCAATCGTGTTCTGCTGAATCAATGGGCTAGAACCTGATACGGAAATCCCTGGGCCATCCCCGCCGCTGATCGTATTCCCGATGATAATCGGATCCTGGCCAGAGAGGACAATGCCGCTGTGCTTGGGTGAGATGACATTGTTGATGATAAGAGGTTGCTGAAGAGCAGGATACGCGTAGCATCTTACACCCAAACCACCGTTTCTGAGGGTCAGCCCTGCTATCATGGCACCGGAGCGCTGAATCGTGACGCATGGCTGCACGCCATCTCCATTCAAGATGGTGGCAGATACTATGGCGGGGTCTTCCGGATCCAAGCTTCGTACCGTAATTCGCTTGTCCTTGAAATCGATGCTCTCATTGTACGTGCCAGGGTGAGCAATAATGGTATCCCCGTCCTGAGCAAAGCCAATGGCTATCCGGATGGCGAAGGGTTCGAATGAATAGACGTGCCGCTCTCTGGCCTCAACGCTGCCAAGGGCAGCAATCGTCATCAGTACCAGGAATGACGTTGTCCTCATCAAGTATCTCCTGAAATCTGTTTTCCTATGGTTCCATCTTCTTACGTCATGGACAGGAAGTGTTGAGCTTGCCGCGCACGTAGATGAGGTCCAGGATATTTATCCGCGCATCGATGTTCAGGTCGGCCTTCCAGTTGTCGCCGGTACCCACCGGCTGGTTCAGCTTGTTGCGAATGAAGATGAGGTCGAGGATGTTTACCCGGCAATCCTGGTTGGCGTCACCTTCAATGGGCCACGGCAAGGGCCAATAAAAGGCTGGTGAAGGAGATCCGTCGTTTACGATCACGATCTTGTAGTTGGCGCCGGCCGTGATCCCCGTAAGAACGATGGAATGCGAAGTCAGATATCCCTCCTGCGAGATCGTATTGGGAGTAGATCCCGCCATACTGACAAGACCGTAGTCGACTCGGCCTTGGGTGGAAACACTTGTTGTCCACCCTACTGTTGCCGTACCGTCGCCATTGTCCGTCACGATTATGTTGGATATAACGGGAGCAGTAGTGCTCTTGGATGCCTCCGCCGTGTTGCCGTAGAACCCAAGATTGACTCTCTCGCCGTTATTCTGAGGCTCGAGCGAGTATTCCGACTCTGGCGACCCGGCATCTATGCACGGGCTCATTTCTCCGTCCATCGCCCATCCTGAGCCATTCCAGCGCCCGAATAGGGACTTCAGGTGGTAGTCGCCTCGCGTAAACACCCTCGTTATCTTGTTCCATGATCCCGGTAAGGCGAACTCTGGGTCGCTGTCGATGTTGCCGTCCTGAAGAGATAGGATACTTGGCGGATCCATGGTCTGGACATAGATGTCATTTTGGCCCTGAGCTACATCTGTGAATTGCACAACAACATACGAGGCAGAAGGGGCCGCTCCAGGGTCCGTAGCAATGCCAATCTGATTCCCGAACTCAGCTTCGTTTCCGCGGATGATGCAGTTCAGGATAGTAGATGGCGCTTCAGTTGTTCCCGAACTGAAGAAGGAAATGCCCCCGCCGACAGGATACCATTGTCCATCATAGAAGAGAACATTGTCCACTATTGTACAGTTGATTATGTCCGCTGAATATCCAGTCACTGCTATCCCGGCACCGCGAAAGCCCACATCCATCCCAGCTTTATCACTGTTGCCCGCTAGGAGGCAGTTCTGGACAAGGACTCGTAGATCACGTTCCTCGTCTGAATCCTTTCTGATGTCGATCCCCGCACCGCTATGGGCGATGTTCTGAACAAAGGTGCAGCCAGTGACCTCCTTCGATCCTTCAGACGAAGGGTCGTACAGCATAAGTCCTCCTCCATGACCGTCCTGTAGTTCAATGCCTGTCCGGTTGGCTTCGAACACACAGCCATTCACAGTAATGGAAGCACATGCTTCCAAGCATGCTCCTCCTCCCCAAGTTTCAGCGTAGGGATAGCCCTGGATCGTGTTAGAGTACAGCTTCATTCCGCTCATCGTGATAGAAGCCAAGCCAACGCAGTACATTCCTGCACCGAACTTCGGGCAAACGCATTGCTCAACTTCGTTGTCTATCAGTTCGGCGTTCACAACCCCAAGCTCCTTGTAGATGCATATGCCTCCTCCCATGCCTGCGGTGGTGCAGTTCTTGATGGTATTCTCTGAGATCGTCAGGCTGAATGTGGATCCAGCTCGGTTAATGTTGACCAGAATACCACCTCCGCCAACATTGTAATTATCGCTGTGGCAGTTCTCGATCCTGTTCTTCCTGATCGTTGGTGTGGCGTTGTAGCAAGTGGTTGCGCCCCCTCGATACATTTCACTCGTTCTGCCATTCCTGATCGTGATCCCCTCCAGAATAGCTGCATTTTCATTCTTCTGGAACAGGAAGCCGTATCCAGAGGACTCGCAGTCCACAATCGTCGCCTTGACAGTATCCTCGTCATCGGGTTGGGTTCCACGAAGCGTGATATTCCTGCCCTTGAAGTCGATGTTGCGATTCCCGATGCCGCTGTACGTTCCCTCGTTAAGGACAATCGTGTCACCGCTGTACGCTTCATCGATAGCAGCCTGTATGCTGCAGGGCGGAGTGAGTGTCGTTACGCGAATGTCGAAAACCGCAGTAACTGTGAGTTCCTCAGTAAGTGTGAATGTGACTGACGGGGAGGGTGGGTCCAGTTCATCCTGATCGCCGAGCATCCAGTGGTGGAAACCTTCCAGAGAACCTTCGGCGACAGTAAGTGTGATCTCAGTGTTCCAGATAAGTGATCGATCATAGTAGCCTCCATCTGTGATCCCGCCAGCCTCAGTTGGTGAGCCTTCAATAGTTATGCCACTGCGGCGGGCCGAAGCCACCCGAAGGTCGCAAAGGTAGATGGCTCGTACGTCCTTATCCTCAGTCATCGTGAGGTTGACTGTATATATGCCTTGGCCCTGGGATTGACCATTGACGAGCCAATGATCAAATCCTTCGTAGAAGGCTGATCCAAGAGTTATCGTCGCAGTCCAACCTGTTTCCATCCCGTAGTAGGCTGGGGTGTTAGGGGGGTCCAGCACGTTACCTTGGATGGTGACTTCCACATTTATTACTGGGCGCCCCAATGATGTTATGCTCAGGTGCTTCCAAGCCCTCGTGTACACTTCAACAACCTGTGTATCTTCAGTCACTTCAAAGTCGGCTTGCGCATAGCGATCCCCATTGATCAGCCAGTAGTTGAACTCGTACTCCCAATCATTCCTATACCACAAACTACCCGGATCATCCAGATGTACCGAATAGCCCTCCGAGACCTCGCATTGATTCGGAAGGTAAAGATTGATCCAATCCACTAACTGCTCCTCAGTATCCTCAATCCACCCACTTACAGAGGGCGAAGTGAGATAGGAACCCGAAACCTGTAGAGCAAAATCGTCCACTCCCTGTGTCGTGAAGGAAACCACATACACTTGGTCTAGGAGGAGCCGCTCTTCTTCACCGGCAACTCCTTCACTTTCCCCCTGCATCCCCTCCTCGGTCCCCACCGTCACGTATAGCGTCGACACCTCTCCGACGTCAATGACGTTTCCGCTGCTTGAGGCGAACAGGAAGTAATCCTCATCCACGTTGATGGCGACGGTGCCTTCTTCGTCCGCGTGGAGCGTGAAGACGACGACGGCGCCACTGCCGGAAATCGACATTGGGCTGAGGAGCATGGCGGTGTGGTAGTCGGCCGGCACGGGATCGATGCCGTTGAAGACGGTGTGGCCGTCGGCGAACCACGCGCCGTGGACGGCGGAACCGATGGGCCTGGCGGGGCCGCTGACGGTGATCTTGCACTCGTAGCCGGCAACGCCGGTGATGTCGATCACGTAGAGGACGACCTGGAATTCGTCCTCCACGTCGACGTTGATTTCCGTTTGGCCGTTTTCATCGGCCAGATAGGCCGATGCGGCATGCACGTCAGGGACGGGAACGAAAGCGAAAACGAGGCAGATGAAAACAACCGGGAGGACGGACAGAAGGGCGGTCAGGCTCGGGAGTTGGCAAGTTGCCCCCCCCGCATTTCGCATCCTGCGCATTCCTCTTGGCACTCACGATGATCTCCTTTCAAAACGACCAGACAACCGATCCGAGTACTGCCTGGGCGGTCCACAGCGGGCTGCCCCTCGATTTATCTCCTCCGGCTCTGCGGCGCCGTCAGTGGGGTGCAGAGCCGTCGAATTCCTGTTCGAGCCTCCCTATACTAATTATATCGGGTCCTGTGGCCGTTGTCAAGTCCCGACATCGGAAAATTTTCGGGTTTTTTTCGCGGTTCGTAAGTGGTTATGGCGCAATAACTTATGCAAAAAACGTGCCATCGGAAGTGTTCGAAGCGGGAGATTTCTTCGGGAAATCTGGCCGCTGTTGCGCCGTTTTCGCCGCATTTTGCCAATAGGCTACCTCTTCTCCACCCGGAAATCCTTGCACCCCTCGGGCACCGAAATCTTCACGTCGAACGCTATGCCGCCGTCAACCGCCTTGTGCGGCACGGTGCGCTCTTGCACCGTCACGCGGACCTTGACGGCGTCGAGGCCGGGGGCGGCGATGGTGATGGTGCCGCCTTCGCGGCCGGCGATTCGGCCGTCGATGGAGCCGTCGGCGGCCAGCCGCGCGCTGAAGCCGAAGTCCCCGCCGTCCCGCGAGATCGCGAATCCGCCCAGCCGCAGCGATTTGCCCTCGAACAGTGCCAGCTCGCCCTCGCGGGCGTAGCCTGTGCGGCCCTCGAAATGCAGCGGGCCGTCGTCCGCCGTCTGGTCGCGGTCGCTCATCAGCACGAACTCCCGCCCGCCCACGGCCGCGCCGAACGGCTTGGCGGCCACCTGGATTTCCTGCGGCGAGACGATGTGCAAGTTGTCGCCCGGGCCGGTGCGCACCGGGCTGATGTGCGGCCGCCCGCCGAACCACTGGAACGCGCCCGACGCGTCGCCCTCCATATCGTCGTAGATGGCGATGAACTCGTCGCGGATCATCATCACGCCGCGCGACAGGTAGGGGCCGTTGCTGCCGAGCGCGCGGTAGAACTGCGCCCCGCCGAAATCATACAGGATGCCGTCCGTCTCGTGCGCCCCCAGCCCGCTTCCGTTCACGTTGAACAGCGTGAGCCGCTTGATGTTGAACTGGTCGCCCGACTCCTCGTCTTCGTTCCAGCTCCACTTGTCGCCCCGGGCGCAATAGTAGACGGTGCCGTTGGCGGCGCCGGACCACCGGTAGCCGCGGCCGTTGAGCTGCTGGATGTTTACGTATGCCTCGTGGGGGCCGGCGAAGTCGTACCACAGCACCGCGCCGTAGTCGGTGAGCAGCGCGGACTGGAGCTTGATGGCGGGGTGCCTTCCTCCTTTCGGGTGCCCTTCGTGAGGCTCCAGAGGAGCGTCTAGCCCAACGGCTTGTCTGTGCCCGCGCGCAGCCACCGGGCGATCTCGATCATGTTCGGACGGTAATGCACCGACTGCCTGTGCGGGCAGTCTTCGGGAGGCAGGCCGCCCGACGCGTGCGCGCCCTGCGGCGGAAACAGCCGCACCCCGTTCTCCGTCGGCATCAGCGCCTGCAGGTAATAC
>DASRZD010000397.1:0-2727 GCA_035686805.1 Armatimonadota bacterium | reverse complement strand
GGGGAGGGGAGCGCCGTCCTGCTGGGCGTCTTCGATCGCCTTGCGGATACTCTCGGCGATCGGGTCTTCGGATTCGCCGCGCGTCTCCATCTGATCCAGCCGTCGCATGACGAGGTTCATCTCCGCGGCGGTCAGGCCCTCGGGGTTCGTTTCGAGCCGGCGGAAGAGTTCTTTGTCCATCAGGGCGCGATGGTCGGGAGTGGGGGTGGTGTCGCTCATTCTTTGGATTCCTCGGGTAGATTCCCGCCCATCGCCCGAAGCATGTTCTGGACGCCGAACATATTCTGGAAGGGCAGGAGTCTGGTTATCGCGTTCATGTCGCGTTGGCTGAAGTTATAGTCTTCGCCGAACAGGGGATTGGTAATCGGGGATGCAACCCCACGAATACCGCGGGTTGCGCCTTCGGCCCAATCCATCGTCGGATTACCGAAGAGGAAATTCGTATCAAGTTGAGTTGTGCGTCCGTACTGAAACGGCTGGGGCAGACCCGCCAGGTATGCGCCGCTGTCGGCAAAGCCCGGCATGATCGAAGTCCAGCCCGAACGCAGGAAGGCTCCCCGCCCGATTGCTCCCGCGCTCAACCGCTCTTTCAAGAACTTCTCACGATCCGGGTGGCCGATCGAGTTCGCGTATTGCAGGCCCATATAGACCATTCCGCCAATGATCGTCGTGAATGTCCAGTTTGTGAATGCAGTCCAATCGCGCATGTGAAGGTTAAAGAGAAATTGCTTTTCCCATGCTACGCTGACAAACGAACGGAACTGAATGGCTATCTTGCCCCAGTCATTAGTCATCCATAGCGCCATGTTTCCGATGTCGTTTTCCTGAATGACCCGCCGGCTCCACTTGTCCATCGCCACGATGAACTTGCTCGCCGCCTCCTCGTCCGCCCAGTTCTCGATGTTGATTCGCTTGACGCGACGGCCGAAGGTGCCTTGTTCCATTGTGACACCGTTCACCGGATCTCGCATTGCGGCCATGATCCGCTGGCCGTCCTCTGGGCTCAGCGCCATGCTCGCCAGACGTTTCTTGGAAAGCGGGCGGCCACCTGCGGCTATGCGCATCCATTTCTGGACCCCGCAAACGCCCGTAATCTTCTGGAGCGCGATGTTTATCGGGGCCAGCAGGCTCACATCATTCATCCAACGCATACCGCGACGCACCTGTCGGTCTAGCTTCCCGCCGCTGCCGAACTCGTTGAAGCCCCCTTGTTCCATTCGGTGGACCGCCTGATTCCGCAAGCGATCGGTTCCGAACGCCCAGATGCCTTCGGTTTCATCCAGAACCTCATCGCTCATGTGGCCGTTGCGGGCACGACTCCAGACACGCTTGAGCGCGGGCAGTTGTGCAAGCAGTTGTGGGAACCCGCCCTCGCTGAGCGCCATCCCCATCTCGGGGATCTGCGCGGCACCCATCTGCCCGCCGAGGCGAAGATACTGGACGTTCCTCGCTGTCTGGAGGGGGTTGGAATACCACTGCTTTGGATGCAGGCGCATACCCAGGACGCTCCGGCCCAGGACTTCCGCCCGTTCCATCTGACGTTCGAGTACGCCGGGCTTGACGCCAAGATCCTCGGCTTCTCGCCTCATACGGTTCAGAAGTGAATCGAAGTTCTCGATTACGTCGTCGGCGCTCTTGGCCATGCCGCGATAGACCTCGGCCATCGCAGAGGCCCCGACGATCTGGTGGGTATAAAGCTCCATCAGGGTCTCGGCGTTATTTTCGAGGAGGTCTTCGATGCCGAGATTCCCGATGACCTTCCCGGTTTCGTCGGTAACGTCCATCCGGTAGGTCTCATCCAAGGCGAGCCGGCGCTTGGCGCGGGCGATCAGGTTCCCGTCTTTGTCGCGTGCCTTCACGCCGTAGATGATGTCCTCGATTTGATCGTCGGCAATATCCGGCAACTCTTCCTTCAGGATTCGCCGCAGAAGTTCGCTCTGCTCGCCGGAAAACATCCGGGCCTTCTGGATGTCCGTCATGCGGTCCAATCTGCGGACGTTCCGGAGGTAGCCCTTGGCGAGCTTTTCGGCCAGTTCATCCGTCAGGTTCTCAGAGAACGGAATGAGGGCATTGCGGATCAACCGCTCGACCGCGGGCAGCCCGAACGTGGCGATCGCCTTGTCGATCTTCGCCAGATTGTGGATGCGCATCAGGTACGTGTCGGAAGTGGGGATATCTTTGAATCCCTTGACGCCGTACCGCTGCCCCAAGCCGTGCATGTCGGCCTTTTGCCCCCGGATCAGGTTGGCCGCTTTGTTGATGTGCGGGTCACTGGTATAAGCTCCACGCGGATATCGAACGGCCTTGCCGACTTCCTCGCCGAAGTGCGCCCTTGCCCCGAACATCTTCATCCGGCCGACGTTATTGGCCTTGGCCCAATCGTTGAATGTGGGGAGATATTCGCGGTAGAACTCGGCTTGGTAGAGTTTGACCTTGTGTGTTTTCCACTCCGATGCGGACATGATGTTGGGTGCGCCCGATGGATCGGGGAAGGGATCTTCGGCGATCAGATGGCCGTAGCGTTTGATGGAAGGGGTCTTGTCCTCTTTAAGCCTTGCCACCATATCGTAGCGCACTGGCCCCTTCGTGGCCCCGGTCGGCGTTTCTACATTCGAGAAATCCAGGTCGCCGCGTTGTTTGACTATTCGTTGCGGCGGCTCCGCCCCCTCGCCCAGCAACTTCTTGAACATATCCTTTGTTTCGCTTGAAAGGCTTACGTCCAGTTCG
>DASRZD010000396.1:0-6627 GCA_035686805.1 Armatimonadota bacterium | reverse complement strand
ACGCCCACGTACCCGGCGATCAGGTCCATCGTCGTCTGGACGCCATGGCACAGGCCGACGAACTGCAGGCCAGGCACCGTCCCAAGCGCCCAGCAGTTCGCCGCCATGGGGTTCGCGTAATTGAGCATGATGGCATTCGGGCAAAGCTCCTTCACGTCACTGGCGATGCTTATCAGGACCGGTATCGTCCTCAGCGCCCGGAAGATCGCGCCGGCGGATTGCGTGTCGCCAATGCACTGGTCCACGCCGTACTTCAGCGGAATCTCGTAGTCCGCCTGGAAGGCGTCCATCCCGCCGACCTGGATCATGATGACGACGTAATCCGCCCCATCCAGCGCCTTCCGGCGGTCGGTCGTCGCCCAAACCTTAGTCGGGAGCTTGTTCTCCCGAATCACGTCCTTGGCGAAGGCCTCCATCTTGAGCAGCCTACCCTCGGCCGGATCCATCAGGGCAAACTCGCTCCCCTGCAAATCCGGCGTCGCCATAATGTCATTCATGAGCGTCTTCGTGAAAATGACGCTCCCCGCACCGATCATCGCAATCTTAGGCATGTTATCCTCCTCCACAAACTATACACTGACCAGACTACCCGCCTGTCAACTCGATTATTTGGTCCAAATGCTCCTCAGGTGTCTTTGACCCAAATGCCTCGAACTCGCTGAACACGCGCGACGGGCATTCGAGCGGCTCTTCGCCCTTGGCATAAGGCCCCGCAACCCCTGCCAGCCATCCCTTCTCTGCCGCCCAATGAGAGGGATGAGCCCGATACTTGAATATGAAGAACTTGCTCATCTTAGGTGGCGAACCCGGGGGATCGCTGTCCATGCGCTCAATCACTTTGACGAGCACGATCTCATCCGGCAATCCGTCCAACTCGTTTGGGTGCATCAGCCACGCAGCCAAATCCGACTCGGCGATTTTCTCCAACGTCGCATACTGCCTGGGGAAAAGCTCAGACTGCTTCATCTCGTGAAGCGCCCGATATAACAGACTGCGGGTATCTGGACGCTCGGCAAGTTCCTCGATCTTGCGGGTAGGAACGCGGCCAGCCTGAAGATCTGTGATCACCGGCTTGATATCCGCCTGGATGCCAACATCGATGCGCTCTGTTGCCCGCTGTGTCCTGGCAACAAGAAAAGAGTACAGCGCCGACCCCCCGATGATTACTGCAAGTACGACTACGGCTGCTACCAGAAAAGGCTTTCTCATAGTTTCTCCAATCTTCCTGCCGCCTTCAGCACATAAAGCGCATCCGCGGTCACCCACTCATTCATGCGGCCATCACTTGCTCGCGGCCGGCCACACGAGTACTACCACGTCCTCCGTAAACTCCGGAACCTGAACCAGGATCTGATCGCTATCCCGCGTGCCCTTGGCGAGCTGCGATTTGCCCGTCCGCGGATCGAATATCTCCACTCGGTAGTTCGAGAAGGGACACTTGATGCGCACAGTGGAGGCCGGATAGCGGCTGCCGGCCGCGTGCGGTCCGCACTCCAGATATACCGCGCACAGCCGGTCGGATTTCAAGCCATAGGCATGCGGAGTTACCGCCCCGCCGATGATTGAGTCATCCACAGACAATTCCGGCCAGAGGGGTCCGACCTTCCCCCAGAATTTCCTTAGCGCCCGTGCATATCTCGGCCAGTCCTTCAAATCCGCGTAGTCTGCCTCCGATACCTGCGGCTTCCAGTAGGCCCCGATGGACTGCAGGCCGCTGAAAACGCTTCGATAGCAGAGCGTGCGATATCTCGTCTGATGCTGGGGCGTCATGCTCTCAGGACCGAGGAAAAGGTAGTCTTCACGTCTGTTGCTGCCATCGCTGGAGCGCACGGCCACCGCCGGCTTGCGAAACCGGCTGACCGCCTGAAGGGCCTCATCCCTGTGCAGCTCGTTGAAGATGAGGATGTCGTAGTCTTTCTCGAATGGCGCGAACGCATTAGGATCGAAGTTGGTCATGTCCACACCGATGGGCAGCTTCTGGCCGTTTGCCTTCTCCCACTCGTGAATCCACGAGACCACCTCATGCGCCCACTGCATATTGCCGATCCCGCCGTTCCCGAGTTCGTTCATCACATCTATCCAGACGTTCCCGTGCTCCTTGACTGCGCCGAGGGTGCGCATGACCCACTGCCTGCGATGTTTCCCGGCAGGGCTGTCCTGCGGAGCGTTCATGTAGTCGCGCCCGCTGGGATAGGCCTTCGTCCACTCATTGCAGTTGTTCGCGGGATTGACGTAGTTGCTCGCCCATCTCTCGGGATTGTCTTCCTTGAAATAGACTATCTGCCAAAGCTGGAGGTGGAGCACGATGCCGCGTTCTTCCAGAATGGAGATGAACCGGCTCATGTTGCGGAAGTAATCGTCGTTCCAAGCGTCCACGTCCCACTTGCCGTTCTTCATCTTGAACGGGTGCAGGGCGTTCGGAATAGGCACGGAAGTGGGATAGGCGCGAAGCAAATTCATGCCGTTGTCTTGTTGCCACTTTGCCCACCGTTGAACGGCTGCAAAGTCGTTTTCGGAAATGAGCCTGTTCTCATCGCCGGGACCAAATGCGAGCAGGGGCTTGCCCGCATAAGCGAGATAGCGCTTCCCCGACTTCGACGATTCGATCTTGATCGCAGTTCCTGCGTCGGCTCGTGAAATCAGCGCGAGAATTCCGCACAGGCATACCAGCATTCTCATTTTGCCCGCTATCCCTTCTGCCGCCGAGTGGCAGCTACTTGACGCCGACTTGTTCCGGCCCCAGGTTCTTGAAGATGTAGAGTCCTTCTTTCCCAGGGGCGACTATGTCCAGCTTCCCATTGCCATCGAGGTCCACGACCTGGAAGAAGATCCCCGTTCCCGAGTGATCGGGTATCTTCCCATAATCAACCACAATCTTGGTGAACGACTCGCCGTTCCACTTGAAGTAGAACAGCCCGCAGATGTCCGTCTCGCCGGCTTCATGCCCGCAGTGAGCGCGGAATCGGTTGCCGGTCACCAGTTCGCAGTCGCCGTCATTATCAATGTCCACCCAGATCATGTCATGGTACTGTGAGAAAAACGGGTCAATCGGATGCTTGGTCCAAACCCGCCTATCGCCTTCCATCTTCTGAGTATAGTAATCGAGCCCGTAGCCGTGCGCTTGGCCGACGATGATCTCGTTCACCCCATCCTCATTCACGTCCGCCACGATGATCGGCACGCTCGCACTCCCAAGCTGAAACTCCTGATGGAACTCCCACTTGCCTGTGAGCGGGTCGCCCATCGGCTCCCACCATCCACTGGGGGTGATGAAGCATTCCTTGCCGTTGCCCAGCACGTCGCCGAATCCCAGGCCGTGGCCTTGCTTCTCTTCGGAGATCACGTATTTCTTAAACTCATGCGTCTCCTTGTCCAGCTTGTAGACCCTCAGCGGATTGCCCGGCGTGTTCGGCACGATCTCCAATTCGCCGTCGCCATCAACGTCCCACGCGCGAGTCGTCTCGATGGAGCCGACCTCGTCAATGTCATGGACCGTCCACTCGACCGGCTTGCCTTTCGGATTCTCGATCCACTGAAGCTTATGTCCCCACCAGCCGCCGGTTACGAAATCCATGTATCCATCGCCGTTCACATCCATCGCAATGGTCGAGAAATCGTCATAATACTCATCCGCCGGCAATACGTCCCGCACCTTGTGCTTCGTCCAGTTCGGCGCTTCGTACCAAAATCCGCCGCTCACGATGTCCAGCTTGCCGTCATTGTTGACGTCGAACACGCCCGCGGATTCATACGGCTCATCGCTCAACTTGATCTTTTCCCACTCGATCCTTCTCAATGCGGTCCCTCCAGTTTTCTTGTTCTTCACAACAGCGTTACCCGGCACAGCGGTTTGTCCTTCCTGGCAAAGACAGCCAGGCGCAAAAGAAAGCAGCAGACAAGCGATCATAACCAGCCTCATGGGTTTATCTCCCTCCAAAGATGGTTACTGTCTCGGCGGCGCTATTTCCTCCGTGCGCTTGACACCACTTCGGCGGCTTCCTTATACTCGTCCCATGAAGGACATGCAGCACGGTGAGCCCAAACCCGTCAGCATCTTCTACCTCTTGGGGCTGGTCATGCTGAGCGTCGGGACGGCGAGCATTTCGTTCTGCTCGAACCAGGTGCTTCCCCTCACGATCAAGAAATTCACTGCCAGTACGGCGCTCATCGGGTTCGTCCTCTCCCTTCAGGCCTTTAACCAGCTCTGGGCGACTCCTTTCGCCGCCTGGAAGTCCGACCGAATCTGGACCCGATTTGGGCGCAGGAAGCCGCTCGTGATGGTGATCGCTCCCATTCTCGTGCTCAGCGTCGTCCTTGTGCCCCACGCCCCCACGCTGGCACTGCTGATCATGACTGTGTTCTTCCTGCAGATGGCGGAAGACGCCGACCTGGCAGTCCTGATGCCCTCGATCTGCGATTCCGTTCCTGACAAGCAAAGGCCGCTCGGGACGGGGATGTGGCAGTTTGCGGTAGCGATCGCCGGCTTCATGATGGGGCGGTACGTCCTTAAGCTGATGGATCGGGCCGAGCACTTTCCCTATACGATTGCAGGCATCACTGTGATCATAACGAGCATGATCTACCTGCGAACCATGCGCGAAAGATACGTTCCGCCGAGGCCCGAGGAAAAGTTCCGCCCGTTCTCCTACGGCAAGGAAATTTTCCAGATCAGGGAGCACCTGCTGATCTATATTATCTTCTTCTTCCAGCCGCTTTTCTACCTGGTCAGCATTGCGTTCTTCTCGCTGCTTGGCACGGAGACCCTACACCTGACCCGAGGCCAGTATGGGATGGCGTTCTCCTGGGGCCCGATGACCACCCTGCTGACCTCCATCCCGTTCGGCTACTTCTTCAACCGATACCGCCATAGGAAGGCGTTCTGCATTGGGGCGTGCATCTATGTGTTCCTCCCGCTCACCTTTGGCCTGTTCTACATGAAGACGGCTCACGATATGGCGATCTTCTTTGCGATGCAGATCATCGCGTTCAACGTCTTCCGCCTGAACTTCATGCCGTATGTGATGGAGTACACGACGCCAAAGAACGTTGGGACTATCCTGGGGTTCACGAACGGGGTCAACGGCCTCATCCGCTTCACAATGCTCCCCCTTGCCGGCCTGCTGGTTGACCTCGCCGGCAAGAACTACCGCCTCCCGCTCTACGGCGGGTATATTGGTGCGATCGCCTGCATCATCGCCCTCCTCATGATGCGCCCCCCCGAGAAGGTGAAGCACCTTCTCGGGGATGGCTAATGCGGGCGTTTGATAGAATGCATCATCTCACCGTCACTTCAAACGTCTGCGTCTTGGCCGGCTGGACGTCTTTCTCCCAGGGACGCACATATTCGAGCGCGATGGTTGCCTGCCCCTTGCCCACTGCTTCAAAAGTCCATACCTCGGCTCCGCCCTGGCCCGGTATTCCGCTCTTCGGATCATTGTATGTTGAACCGGTAGAACGCAGAATCTCTGTGCTCGGCGAGTTGGCCAGACGCCATTGATAGCCGGTCGTCCGATTCGAAGGGATCGTGATCGTAAACGTGCTCCCAGTGAGGGCCGTGATCGGGATCGGGGTCACGTCCGACAACTGGCTCGTCACAGCAACCACCACGGCGTCCCGATCGCCGACCGCAGAGGGTTGAACACTGGCGGATGCTTTCTTCAAGACCACTACACTCATGGCTGTGGCGAGTTTGGCAAGCCGCTTCGCGCTTGCCTCATTCAGCCGATAGCCGTCTTTGAACCCGCCGTACGTTCCTCGGTACTCCTCGAACGAGTTCAGGGCAACCCATGTCACCAGTTGATCTATTCTCCAGTCGCTCGACGGCGTCTTGGTCCAGTCACCTGGCTTTAGGCTGCTCGGCGGCGAAGAATCCGTCCGACTCCATTCGGCAACAAGCGCCTTGACCCCATCGCTGAATTCGGTCTCGGCCAGCCACCCGGATATCTTCGAGTCCACGTCGTTTTCATACTGACTGTGCCAGTTGCCCAGGCAGCCTGCCGCATGGTGCGGGATACTGGCATCCTGAATGGCATGCATTACCGGCGCAAGACACAGGGGATCTTTGGTGTCGGTGAAACGGCCGTACCAGTATCTGGCCATGTTATCCTCAGGCATGAAGACGCTATACGGTATGCCCTTTCCAGCGGCTCCGGTCGCGTTTGCCAAAGGAAACCTGGCCGCGAGTTCCGCCTGCTTGCTCGCATGACGATCACTGTCTTGAAAGAAGGAGTAGCGATTCATGGCCGGGGAACACTCCTTGTACCACGGCTGGCCAGGGACGTGGACGTATTCGTCGTTGAACCACCAGTTTACTGCCTCATCTACCTTGAACCTTGAGATATCGGCGGCCAGTTTCTCACCCCAGGATGTCGCGACTTCGCCGGCCTTCTGATACTGGTCTTTACTTCCCGATCCGTTCTTGTAAGAGTAACCATCGTAGTCATCGAAAACGCCCGGCCCCTTCCTGATGTCTATGAAATGGTTGAACGCGGTGAAGGACATAATGCCTCGCCCTGTGCTTGGCACGTCGTCAATGGCGCCAATCTCATCTTTGTGTGGGTTGTCTCTTCCGCCGCTGCCGATCCCGCCCTGCACGTTCACAAACTCAATGTCCCTGTAGTCGTCTAC
>DASRZD010000395.1:0-15145 GCA_035686805.1 Armatimonadota bacterium | reverse complement strand
AAGGAAGGTAAGGCCGATTTCACGCTCACCGGCGGCGCGAATAAGCTGGCGATCAGGGTGGATGGGTTCACTTCGCCTGCGCCGATCAAGCTATATGAGTGGTCAGGCGATCAGTTCGTCCCGGTTGACCAGGGCATGCATGGGAACGACTGGTATCAGTGCCACGACGCGGGCTCGGAATTCGGCTTCATTTTCCTCGCTCAGCCGGGGAAGAGGTACAAGGTTACACAGTAGGCTATCCCAGAGTCTCCTCGGCTATCCCTATGATCGCATCCACATCATTCACGGCATTGAGGGCTTCGTAGCATGCTTCGGCGGCGGCTTTGAGCGGCTGGTCATCCAGCGAAGAGGCAACCGCAGTGGCGGCCCTGGCTTGCTCGAATGCCTCCTGATCTTCATCTCTAACCCAATCCAGGCTGTCTGCAGCCGATTGGGCTGCTTCTCGTATCTCCCTCAGGCCTTCGACCTGCTCTCCTGCAACCAATGATCTACAGGCCTGCAGCCCCCGATTGACTGCCTGATCCTCAAGCTTCTTCACACTCACTGCATAGGCCGCACACTCGCAGGCAAACCGCCTCAGAGCCAGATCGTCACTGGCCTCTCTGATCATCTTGGCCAGCGGAGCATGTCTTGCCTGGCCGGAGATGTCATAACTGTTCTCCATGATGTAGAGAGTGCTCTCGGCAGTCAGCTCACGATTAGGCGGTTTCTTGCTAAAGAGGCGTCTGAAGATCATCTTACCATGAGGTTCGTGATGCAAAGGGTTTGTCCTGCATTAAGTTTTTTAATTCAGGGCTTGACTTTTTGAATCTTTCTGGTATACTAGCATTGATATTGTTTGTACGAGGACATTCATGGCAAAGGACTGGTATGATCTGACGAAGCTGACCGGGAATGCCCGCCTGGTGGTTGAGAGAGTCAGGCTGGAGAACGAGGACATCACGATAGAGGGAAGTTTCGACCTCCCTCCCCTGGCAAGGCTGTCCGCCGAGGACCAGGTGTTCGTGGCGGCATTCGTTCGCTGCCACGGCTCGATCAAGCAGATGGAGCAATGGTTTGGGGTCAGCTATCCGACGATCAAGAACCGCCTGAACCGAATTAACGATCGGCTAGGGCTGGTGGAGGTCAATTCTCCGCCTCCCGGCAGAGGCCCGCTCGCGGAGTTGGAGAATGGGGAGATCACGGTGAAGGAAGCGCTGGAAAGGCTGAGGGCAAAGTGATCTGGCCGCCGTCAATCCTGAGGATACGGATATTGGAGAAGGGCAAAGGCATTCGTCTGTGGCTGCCGATCTTCCTGCTTTGGCCGCTGATAGGTTTGGTGGTTCTGATCGCTCCTATCTTTATGCTGGCATCCCGTCCCATTACGACGAAGGCAGTTCTGTTCTCGGGGCCGGCGCTGCTTGTGCTGTTCTGCAGGCTGAGAGGATTGAGGATAGATGTTCGTGATGGCAGTGACCAGGTCCACATAGCATTCATTTGAGGAGGAAGTCATGAGTGAGGACAGACGTCGCATACTGGAAATGCTCAAGAATGGCAAGATCAGCGTTGCGGAGGCAGAGGAGCTTCTGGACGCGACCGGCGGCACGCCTCAGGGTGAGCCTGCAAGAAAGGCCAAGCCCAAATACCTGCGAGTTCTAGTCCATGACAACGAGGACAACGTGGACATTCGCATTCCGCTCCAACTCGTTCGGTCGGGTATCAAGCTGGGGGCGTTTATCCCAGGTCATGCTCGCGAGAGGATGACCCGCTCGCTCCATGAGAAAGGCGTTGATTTCGACCTCTCGAACCTCGATCCCAAAGCGGTGGAGGAGCTGATTGATGGCCTTGCGGATATGAGTATTGATGTGGGAGAGGCGAGTGGCGAGACCGTCCGCATATTCTGCGAGTAGAAGGACGCCGGCGCTCGTGCGGTGAACTTCCACTTGCTCATGGCGAACTCCTACACCGTTCGGACTAGAATCTTCAGTTTCGCCGTCCCGGCCTGCATGGACGGCATGATCAACTGCGTCCAGGTCGGCCTTCCACTGCTGGCGATCCGTTTCGGGGCGAGTCCCTGGTTCCTGGGGATGCTGGGGTGGTCCTCTCAGCTAGTCAGATTCCCCCTATGCCTCGGCTCGGGGGCTCTCTCCGACAAGGTGGGGCGAACGAGGGTGATCATCCCGGCGGCGGTGCTGGGAGCAATCGGCTGCGGGGCGATCGGTTTCACGCATAATCGCTATCAACTCCTGCCCTTCTACATTCTAGTGGTCGCTTCGATGGGGGCGTTCTACCCATCGCTGCAGGCGTTCATCGGCGATCACAGTCCACAGGGCCAATTGCGGAAAAACCTCTCCGCCTTCAATTTCGGCTGGACGGTCGGCGGTTCGATTTGCGGATTGATCGCCGGATATCTGCTCTCGAAATCACAGCCCTTGCCCTTTGCGCTTGGGGCGGCTTTGGCGTTCGTTGTGGTAGGTCTCTTCCTGAGTTGGAATAGAGTGCCGGTCGCAAGCAAGCACTCGGAGAACGGCATAGTGCCCACCGATGGCGGTCCCGGCCCACTCTTGTTCATTGCCCGCACGGGCCACTTCCTCGGGTTTTTCGCCTACTCCGTGGCCAGGCTGCAATTCCCCAAGCTCGGCATCCAGATGGGGATGTCGGAGGGCACAGTCGGTCTTCTTATCGGCATGATGCTGGTGGGGCAGGCGATGGGAATCTTCGTCGCGGGTGCAGGCCCGTGGTGGCGAGGGAAGCTCTGGCCCCAAATCTTGTCCCAGTCAATGGCGCTAGCCTCGGGAGTGATGGCGTTCCTGGTGAGCAGCCCACTGCTGTTTGCGGCGGCATTCCTGATGCAGGGAACGGCGCTGGGGATTGCGTATACCGGCGCTCTCTACTACGGGCTTCAGGCGAGAACGAAAATGGGCCGGAACACGGGCATCCACGAATCGCTTGTCGCGTCGGGGAACTTCGTCGGCAGTTTCGCCGGAGGCGCGGCCGCCCAATTCATCAGCCTGCGAGCGCCGTATCTAGTCATCGCCGGCTGCTCGCTCGCGGCAATCATTGTGAGCCTGGTCTTCTACAGTCATTGGACCGATAGGATAGATAGGACGGATAGGCACTGATAACTGTTTGCTGCTCACTGTTCACTGCTTGCGCCCGGATGGTCATCACCGCCACGTCATCCGCCCATTCGCCCGCAGTTAAGGTTCTCACCCGCTGGATCAGTTTCCTTAGGAACTCCTGCGCTGGAGGTCCTGCCAATTCCACAACCAGCAATGCCAATCCTTCGGGGTCGAGGAAGGCCCCATCGGGTGAGCGGGCATCC
This sequence comes from Armatimonadota bacterium, assembly GCA_035686805.1. GTDB lineage: Bacteria > Armatimonadota > UBA5829 > DTJY01 > DTJY01 > DASRZD01. The sequence continues at coordinate 11,841 of DASRZD010000395.1, read as the reverse complement.
GTCAGGCCGTCCGTGTAGAGTATCAGCATATCGCCTGCAGACAAGGTAACCTCATGAGTGAGGAATTCCTCGTCTCGGATTACCCCCGCGGCGACGCCTTCGGCAATCTCGAACTCAGCCTTCTTCTCCTTCGCACGATAGATCAATATGGGCTCGTGGCCCGCGCTGGCATACCTGAACTGTCTCTTCTTCGTGAAGAGCAATCCGTAGATCATAGTGACGAACATCTCGGGGACGGTGTATTTCTCTATGGCATTGTTCGCCCTGGCCAGGACTTCGTAAGGCTCAGCGTCTTCGGCGGCATAAGCCCTCACCGCGTACTTCGCCATGGCAGTGACGACCGCGGCCTCCAATCCCTTGCCCGAAACGTCGCCCACCACGATCCCGCTGCACTCCTCGGTATCCAGTTCGATGAAGTCGTAGAAGTCGCCCCCGATTGCGGCTTCCCTGCGGGCCGGGCTGTAGAAATGCGCGATCTCCAGGCCGTCCACCTTCTCGGGTACTTCGGGGAGCAGCCCCCTCTGCAGGGTCTCTGCGATCCGGCGCTCGCGCTCATAGGTTCGGGCGTTCGCAAGTGCGGTTGCAGCGTAGCCGGATACCAGGCCCGATCTCGTCAAGGCGAGTTCATCAAAGCGATTGGGGTCTTCGGTATCCGTGAAGACCATGACTCCAAGAGGTATCCCGCCGGTTATCAGCGGCTGGAACATATCCGCCTGAACTTGGAATCGCTCAGCCAGCGGCGAGTCTTCCCATGCGGGCACATTGTGCCTGAAGAAGCCCTGCTTCGACGTGATGGCTCGAACCGGACTGAGCCTGGTCTGCTCCAGGGGCATGGTAACCCCCAGGAATTCCTTGGCATTGTAGCCGCAAGCCGCCCTACCCACCAACTGCCGCTCTTCCTCCTGAAGTATCCAGACATAGACTCCGTGTACGCCGAGCAAGCTTTGCGCTCTCGTGCATATCACCTCCAACACGACCTCCGGTTCAAGGGTCAGACTCACTGCGGCAGCAAGGTCCGTGAGCCCCCGCTGAAAGCTCTCGCGCTCCAATGCCTCCTGATAGAGTCTAATGTTCTCCATTGCGGTCCCAAGCCGTCGAGATAGGTCTTCAACAATAGAGACGTCTTCGTCACCGAAAGATCTATTGGTAGCAGCAACCAGGAAAGCTCCGATTATCTCACCATGTACCCGCATGGGAACTGCAATGGCCGAGATAACGCCCACTTTCTCCATATAGACGCGGACTTCGGGTCTTTCTACCTCAGAGATGTGATGGACCACAACCGTGCGCTCTTCTTTCACAGCCATCCCGACTGTACCGACCCCGGGTGCCGGCGGAAGCTCGGAGACAATTCGACTGGTGTGCTCCAAGAGTTCCGGGTTGGCGGCATGCAAAGCAACGGGTTTGAGCAATCCCTCGGTTCCCCAACGGAAGATGATGGCTATGTCGGCAATGAAACCTACCGCCTTTTCCGTGATTGTCTGGAGTATGACCTGAGGATCCAGGCTTGAGGTTAGCAGTTCACCGACATCCGCAAGGAAGAGGGCACGCTCCCGGTCCCTCTGGATTTCGGTTCGGAATTTATCAAGCTGCTCAGTCATATTGTTAAACGCGTTTGCCAGCATGCCCAATTCGGCCCTATCCTTTGTATCCACGCGCTGAGTCAAATCCCCTCGGGCGACGGCATCGGCCTTCCTCGCCAGAGAACGGATCGGCCGCGCGAGGTTCGTCCCCACGATCCAGGCGGCCAAGATCAGCGCCGCCATCACAGGCAATTGGAGAGCAAGGTCTATGTAGACTGCTCGTCGGACCGGAGCCATGGCGGTCGAGACCGGCTCGAGAACGTTTACGACCCAGCCGATCTCGCTCACAGGAACCGAGGCGCCCATCCTTCGCACGCCGTCAGCGGGATCAACAAAAGGCTCTGCAAAGGCAGGCGTCCCCTGCAATGCCTGCCGCACGCTGGGAATCTTGGACCTGTCCGTACCTCTCGCGCCCAACAGGACATTCGAGATTATGACGCGCCCTCTGGCATCCAGAATGCTGTACCCCACACCAGGAGAAGCTCCAATTTTGACGAAGCGCTGAAGAACTTCGGGAGGGACGGCGGAAAACAGAACGCTGGCAAACCGGCCCTCTCGCCCGGCGCGTATGGCTACAACAAAGGCCTGGATGCCTGCCGGCCGTGTCTCGAGAAGTCGGCTCACGGCCGATTGCTGTCCGCGACTAACATCCTGGAACCACTTGCGATCTGCGACGTTCATTCCCACAAGTTCGGCGGGGGTCCCTGCGACGACCAGACCGGAAGGCAGCGCGAATCCAAGCGTCTCTACGATAGGGATCTCCTGATGGGCTGCCTGAAAGTAAGAGCTCATTTGCTCGTAGCTGAGGTTCTCGCGCTCAACAGTGAGGGCTATCACTTCCTGTGCCCGGGACAAACCCTCGATGAACTCTTTGACGCTGCCGGCAGTTGCCTGGGCGGTTGCCATGTGGCCGAGAAGGACGCGCTGCTCCCTGACCTGGTAGGCTTCCCAAAAGAAGTACAAGGTTATCAACAGGATCGGGATGATACCGATCAGCAGGTAGGCAATCAGCCGAGTCCTGATGCTCACCCCGGACAGCCGGTTGGATACAGTCCTAGCTATCGAAGCCATCTTGATGCCTTAAGACAAGAATCGCAATTCATAATACCCCGAATTCGCCGCGGATTAGTCAGGGGGGGTAGGAACGTGTGGGGGTGTGGGAGTGTGGGGGTATGGGGGTTGTTGACTCCCATACTCCCACACTCCCATACTCCTCAGACCGTCCACGGCTTCCGAGCCGGGCGAGAGAGGTAGGTATTCGCCTCATCGTCGTTGACGAACTCCTCTTTCACCGGGTCCCAATCGAGCCGCCGGCCGCCGAGTCGGAGGGAGATATTCCCCAGGTGGCAGACGCTCACCGACCGATGGCCGATCTCAGGATCGCAAATCGGCTGCTTCCGCGAGCGGATGCAATCCACGAAATCCTTCCTGTGGTTGTCGGATTTGTAGAGCCTTGTCGCATCATCAGGCAGAGGATCGTCCAGGAGGCGCTGGTCGCTGGCGCTGATTCCTCCTCGCTTCACGAATATCCAGCCCTCCTCACCCTCGAAGTGGATGCCGTTCTCGCCTTTGTTCGTGCAACGAAGGGTTATGCCGCCGGGGTAGACGTAGTCTATGTCGAAGTCGGGATAGGTGTTATAGCAGTTATAGCCGGGATTCGGCGCTTGGCCGGAAGCCTCCACCCGAAGCGGGCCGGAGCGATCTGTCCCGAGCCCCCATTGGGCGATGTCATTGTGGTGCGCGCCCCAATCGGTCATCATGCCGCCGGAGTATTCCAGCCACCATCGGAAGTTGCCGTGAGTTCGCTCCCACACATAGTCGGTCTTGAATGCCGGCCCAAGCCACATGTCCCAATCCAGATCCTCAGGCACCGGCTTGACCTCGAACGGCCCGCCGGTTGGTCCCGTCGGCAGGTTCGTCTGCACGCGCTTGATTCTCCCAATCCGGCCGTTGCGGACCAATTCACACGCATGGCGGAAGTTCCCCTCAGAACGCTGTTGGCTTCCCGTCTGGAAGACTCGCTTCGTATCCCGCCAGACCTTCACGAGCCTCTTGCCCTCATCAATGGTCAGGGTCAGCGGTTTCTCGCAGTACACGTCCTTGCCTGCCTTCATCGCCTCGATGCAGATTATGGTATGCCAGTGATCCGGCGTACCAATGACTACTGCATCTATGTCCTTGCGCGCAAGAAGGTCGCGGAAATCCTTGTAGCCCTTGCAGTCCGGACCGAACGCCTTGACTGCTTCCTGTAGATGTACGGCGTCAACGTCGCAGGCCGCGATGACCTTGCAGCCTTCGATGCCGTGGATCGCCCTGGCGTCCCCCAGTCCCATTCTGTAACCGCCCTTACTGCCGCCCGGGCCTATTACGCCGAACTGGATCGTATCGTTCGGGCCTATCTTTCGGCCCGAGGATGCCTCCGCCGAATCCGAAAACCAAACCGGCAGGCCGGCGACGGCCATGCCTGCCATTGAACCCTGGATGAACTTGCGCCTTGAAACTGCCAACGATTCAAACCTCCGATCAGTATGTGCCATTAACTTCATTGCCCGCCGGGCGTTATCCTCCGTTCACCTGCGGGTATGACCCAAAAGGAGGTGATGGAAATGGCTTTCTGGGTGATCCGACATAAGGTTGAGGATTTCGAGAAATGGAAGCCGGCGTTCGATGGGGATGCCGACAATCGAAAGGCACACGGCTCGAAGGGCGGCTATCTCCTGCGAAATGCCGATGACCCGAACGAGGTTGTGATCGTTCTGGAGTGGGACAGCATCCAAGGGATGAGACAATTCTCCCAATCTCCCAAGCTGAAGGAGGCAATGCGGGTAGGCGGGGTGATGGACACGCCGGACCTGTATATGTGTGACCTGGTGGAAAAAGTCGCAGCATAGGCAAGGAGGCATGAAAAGTGAATGATCTGAACGGCAAGAGAATCGCAATCCTGGTAGCCGACGAGTTCGAGGAGGTGGAGTTGACCGGGCCGTGTATGGCGTTGCGGGAGGCGGGCGCCGAGACCCTCATCGTTTCGCCCGCGGAGGGGGAGGTCCAGGCGGTCCGCCATCATGAGAAGTCGGCGAGGTATCACGTGGATGTTCCCCTGGATCAGGCAAACTCGGATGATTTCGACGCCCTCCTGCTCCCCGGCGGGGCACTCAATCCCGACAAGCTTAGGACCATGTGGGAGGCGTTGGTCTTCGTCCGAGGGTTCGATGAAAAAGACAAGCCGATCGCTGTGATCTGTCATGGGCCGTGGACGCTGGTATCCGCCGGCCTGGTGAATGGGCGGACGCTCACGAGTTGGCCGAGCCTCCAGGATGACATTCGAAATGCGGGCGGTCACTGGCTCGATGCCGAAGTAGTCGTTGACCGAAACTGGATTTCGAGCCGCAAGCCCCAGGACCTCCCAGCATTCAACAAGGCGATGCTGGAACTCTTCTCGACCTGGGAGGCAGTGAGGCAGGAGGAGCTGGCCCTGGCAGCGTGAGGATGAGATGTACATTGCGGCATGATTGGGGGCGGCTAGGGAACTAAGCTGCCCCCTTCAAGAAGGTCAATGTGAGCACATCTTCAGTAAAGCTAGTATGGTCGCAGACACGGCTGAGATCATTGCTATGAGCACCATGGAGGTGAACTTGTCTAGACCTCTCTCCCCAACCAGTAATCTGAACAGTCGCTCGATAAATCGCACCAGTTCCTCAAGCCAGAACAATGGATTGAACGTGCGCAACCATGATTCTCGAGCGCTAGTCTTATAGCGCCCAATAGCACGCTCGAGGGCATCTAGCAGAAGGATAGGTCTTATACCTAGCTGATTCAGGTGCAACACATTATCTAGTAAGTTGCAGTTTGTGCTCTCCATGCTCGGCAGTGAGAGTGTTCTTTCGCCACACGTACCAGCTAACTCCATACTCTGACTAGTTATGCCGCATAGTTCATTGATCTGAGTCCGTTCTGTGAAGAGGTCATGAACAGTCAGTGATATGTGCGTGACGCGCTGGGTTATTCGCCTGTTGGTTCGTTCCCAAGGCATGGATAGCTAGGCAGAAAGGAGAAGAAGAGCCGCTCAATGATGGCTATTACAACGAGCAACTCGATGAGGGTGAAGCCCTACAGGCTGTGGCAACACCCCGAAATCGGCTTTGCATAGGTGTTGGAATCTACAGGGCAGCGCTCTTGGGGAAAGCATTCGTCCTCCGTACCATGTGTGGGAAATCAGGATGAACGCCCAGGAACTGACCACTGACAGATATGCCGATTGGTCGCTTGCACGTTATGGCTTTCGGTCCGGTCATCTTGAAGCCGTCGCACAGACGCATGAAGCCCACACCGGGCCGTGGGCGGTATTCGCCTACGGCCCGAATCGTTTATAATGGGAGAGTAAGAGTAGGAGTATGAGTAAGAGGCAACCCCCATACTCTCACACTCCCATACGCAAGCATGGCACTGATCACGTTAACGGGAATAAGAAAGTCCTTCGGCGCTTTCCAGGCCCTGGATGAGGTGACGTTCACCATCGGGGCGGGGGAAAAGGTCGCGCTCGTCGGGCCGAACGGGTCGGGGAAGACGACCATCCTTCGGCTGATCATGGGCCTCGATGAGCCGAACACCGGCTTCCTGCAAGTACTCCCTGGCACTTCGATCGGGTTCATGCCCCAGGATAGTGAATTGGATGGCGATCGGACCCTCGTTGAGGAGGTCTCGAACGCCTCAGTGGAAGTCCAGCACCTGGAGCGAGAGCTTCGACGCCTCGAATCCGCCATGTCGGCCGCCGAGGGCGAAGACCTCGATGCCCTGCTGACCGAATATGGCGAGGCCCGGCATGAGTTCGAGCGGCTGGGAGGATACTCGTTCGAGGCTGAGGTGAAGTCGGCGCTGGATGGCCTGGGTCTCGGGCCGGAGCATTGGGAGAAGCCGGTCAAGATCCTCAGCGGCGGGCAGAAGACTCGGGCGGCCCTGGCGAGATTGCTGCTTCAGAAGCCGGACGTCCTGCTCCTCGACGAGCCACGAACCATCTCGACATCCAGGCGTGCGAGTGGCTGGAGGAGTTCCTGCACGACTTCCCCGGCGCGGCGCTCGTCGTCTCGCACGACCGGTATTTCCTCGACCGCATCGTCACCAAGATCGTTGACCTCCAGGATGGGTGCACCAGGTCGTATCCCGGCAACTACACCTCTTATGCGAAACAGAAGCGGGAGTTCATCCGGCAGCAACTGGAGCAGTACGAGCGCCAGCAGGAGGAGATCAAGCGGCTGCAGGACTTCATCCAGCGGTATCATGCGGGCCAGCGACATCAGGAGGCGAAAAGCCGCCAGAAAGTGCTGAAGAAGATGGTCCGGCTGGAGAAGCCTCATGCGGAATCCCGTATGCGGGTCAAGCTGGATGCCGCCTCATCCAGCGGGCACATCGTCATGGACATCCGCGGCCTGGGCAAGTCGTTCGACGAAAAGGCCCTCTTTCAGAATCTAGATCTCCTCGTCGAGCGGGGCGACCGGATCGGCCTCATCGGACCAAATGGGGCGGGCAAGACCACGCTCCTCAGGATCATCGTCGGCGACGAAGAGCCTTCCTCGGGGACGCTCAGCCTGGGATACGGGGTTGACATCGGCTACTTCGCCCAGGACCTGACCGACCTCGATCCAGCGAACTCGGTGCTGGAAGAATTGCTCGAATCGGCCGATCTCACTCCCGGCGAGGCAAGGAACGTCCTGGCGAGGTTCCTGTTCACCGGCGACGACGTCTATAAGTCGGTCACCAAACTCAGCGGTGGCGAGCGAAACAGGCTCATCCTGGCCAAGCTGATGCTCAAGAAGCCGAACGTCCTGGTGCTGGACGAGCCCACGAACCACCTGGACATCGGCGCTCGGCAGGCGTTGGACGAGGCGCTGAGGGACTTCGAGGGCACGATCATCGTCTCGTCCCACGACCGCTATCTGCTCAACTCGATCACGAACAAGATCCTGGAAGTCTCCGACGGCTCGGCGAGGGTCTTTCGAGGCAACTATGACTTCTTCATCGAGCGGGCGCATAAGCTCCGACCGAAGCCTCCCAAGAAGAAGCCCAAACCCAAAACTCCGACCCGTCAGACTGGTCCGACCGGTCCGACAGGTCCGACCGCCGCCGACCTGGAAAAAGAGATCGAGGCCGCCGAGGGTCGGCTCGCGGAACTGACTGATCTCCTTGGCAGACCGGAAACCTACTCCAATGGAGAAACCGCCGCCGCCACCCAGGCCGAATACCACGAGGTCTCCGCCCGCATCGAGCGGCTATACGCCGAATGGGAGGCCATCAGCTAATATGGCGAATCTCTTGGTCAAGTACCGCGCGACCCAGCGCCGGATCAGGCGGATATTCGAGCCTTACACGGCTGAGCTGTGCCCCGAATGCCCCGAGCCCTGCTGCCGGAAGCCCACGAAGGTCAGGGAGTTCGACGTGCTACTTGCGAATGCATGCGGGTGTTCCCTGCCTTCGGTCAATGACTCGGTCGCCGAGTATGTCCAGGCGGGGCTGGACTCCCTTGCGGGCGTCGAGGAGGAAGTCGAGCCCGTGCCTTGTGACTACCTGGGTCCCGGGGGCTGTGTCTTCCCGGACGACCTCCGCCCCTTCGAGTGCACGCGGTTCATCTGCTCGTTCCTCAAGAAGGCGATCACCCCGCCCGACATGCGCGAGCTCCGAGCGCTCCTCCATCGGCTGGGGGTCCTCCACCGGGAGCTTGAGGAATCGGTGGGGATGCGCAGATAAGCTTCACCACAGAGAGCACTGAGAGCACAGAGGGAGCATATGGTATAATGGGCACATGAGCACTGACCATCTCGTGTTTCGGGTGCATGCCATCCAACGGATGTTCGAGCGGCGCATAACAGTACAAGAGGTAAGCTGCATGCTCGCTGTTGGAGAGACAATTGAGGACTATCCTAATGACAAGCCATACCCGAGCCGATTGGTAATGGGTTCACATGGTGATCGGCCGATTCATATAGTAGTTGCTGATAACAAGGAAAACGGAGAAACGATCATTATCACGGTATATGAGCCAGATCCTAACCTGTGGGAGTCTGACTTTAAGAGGAGAAAACAATGAAGTGCCTGGTATGTAAAGTAGGCGAAACGGAACCAGGGAAGGCGACCGTCACCCTTGAGAGAGACGGCCTGACCATGGTTGTCAAAGGTGTACCGGCGATGGTGTGCCGGAATTGCGGCGAAGAGTACGTTGACGAGGAAACCACCGAGCACCTGTTGAAAACTGCGGAGGAAGAGGCCTCGGAAGGCGCACAGGTGGACATCCGGGAATACAAGGCAGCCTAGGCTTCTCTCTCCATGCCCTCCTGCCCAAGATGCATCCGGAGTCAAGAGAAGATAGTTGCAGCTTAGAGGATAGATAGCAGACCATTCAGGTCAACGAGCTGGTAGTCAGGAGCAGGTATCTCGTCCGGGAATCGCCGGTTATTCCTGTTGATCCAAGCTGCCTTCATCCCAACCGATTTCGGCCCCAAGACATCATCAACCGGTGAGTCGCCTACGAACACGGCCTCTTCAGGGCGTAAGCCGGTCTCTTCCAGTATGCTCGTATAGAATTCCGCTTTCGGCTTATACGCACGCAGCGATTCAGACGTGAAAGACCTGTCTACAACCAGGCGATTCCGCTCCAGATCGGACATGAGCGGCTCATGATCAGAGGTAGAGGCTATATATATCCGATAGCGCTTCCTTAGTTTGCCCACTACACGCAAGGTCTCCGGGAACACCTCCCTCGCCCCCAGGATGGACAGCATTATCTTGACGTCCTCTTCCGGATTGCCGTTGATGCCTTAGTCCCGGTATATCCGTTTCAGAACCAGGAGGAACACTTCACTCTCAGGAATGAAAGATGTGAGGGCGTCTATGTGCTGCCTGTGATACCGCTTCCATATCGTGTAGACTTCGGCTGCATCAAGGCTGCTATTGTTCTTTCTCAGAATAGCCTCCGTGGCGAGTACGGACCCATTCTTCGTGTCTATGAGGGTACCATAAGCATCAAACAAGATAGCAGCAACGGTCATTCGGTTTCTCCAGGTAAGCTGCCATGCTTCCTCCACTCCGCCCAGGTGGTCTCGAACCATGAGTCGTCGGTGGGGAGGGGGCGGATGTCTTCCCAGGAAACGTCCAGGTTCGGGCCGGTCATCATTACCCGGCGAGTGCGGTCTTCGAGACGTTCCTTGACGAATGAGTAAAGGACCCCTTTCGCCGAATCCACCTGGCCGTCGCCCTCTCCGGTGACAAGATACGCTCCCCTACTCCCGCCGCCTGCTTCGAGATAGGCGTGGATTGACTTGAGAAATGCCGCGTGGGTGAGGAGCAGATTCCGGGTCTCCCAGGCATGGACGAGGTCCGCCCGGCTCTTCGCCCCGGGGATGGCATCCTTGGCCGCCAATGCCTCATCCAATGACTTCTTCACCGTCTCTGCCTGTCGGATGAAGCCCGCCGATTCAGTCATCCTCTTCTGAAGCTCACGTCTGAAATCCGCCTGATTCCAAACCGAGGTCATCATCTTCGCGCTCTCGCTCATGACGGAAATCGCCGCCTCCCGAAGCAGCGACGAGCGATCTCCCGCCGAACTTCCTTTTCGCCGGCTGAGGTGCTGGGCCACGCGAATCCCACCGACCTGACCCGAATTGAGCGCCGACCCACCGGGCCTGGCCACCCCATGAGAGCCCGCGACCTCCCCGATGGCGAACAGGCCCTGGATGCTCGTCTGGTAGTTACCGTCAATCCACAGGCCGCCGTTGTTGTGCTGAAAGGAGACGGCGATCTCCAGAGGGTCACGCAGATCAATCCCGTGCTCGGCGTAGATCTCGACGCTGTCCGGGTTCATGAACGCCAGCCGCTCGTAGGGAGTGTCTTGCAAGGCTTGCGACCGATTAAGATAGTCTCTGGCATCGGGCGTGAGGACCTGGATATCGAAGGTCTCGTCGCCGAAGGATGGATTCCTAGTGAAGTCCATGAAGACTCGCCGGCCTGCCTTCCTCTCGGCATCAACCGCGATGTCCACCAGCGAAGAGCCGAAGTCGCACGCCCGATTCGCGCTGAACGGCCATTGATAGCCCTTGAGGAAGATGTTCGAGGCCATCTCGGGCAGGCTGCGGAAGTACTCCGCCAGGAAGTTCCTGTGCCCCGGTTCGCTGAAATAGGAGGGGACCACCTGCTGATAGGTCCCCGAGAGATTCCATCGGAACTTGGTCGAGGTCAGGCCGAACTGCGATTCGCCGAGGTTGACTGCGCTCGCACCCGCCTCGAGCGCGACTCCATGCAGACTTACCTGACCCGCCGGATAGACCGAGGAAGCATAAAGCTCCCCGGGCCCACCGGTCGCGAGAATGATGTTCTCCGCCTGGAAGAGGGTTATGCCCAGGTTCGGCTGCTTGATTTCCGCCTCGTTGATCGCCACCAGCCCGCAGGCCTTCCCATCGGCGGTGACGATCTTCACGACCGTCATCTTGTCCGTGATGCGGATGCCCTTTTCCCGCAACTTGGCGAGGGAAGTTTCGACCATGAACCGGCTGGTCCTCGGGCCTGCGCTGGTTGCCCGCTGGCGGGGGTCGTGATCGGTCTTGTAGCCCACGAAGGCGCCGAACTCGTTATATGGGAAGGGCACGCCGTTGTCCACCAGATGGTAGAACGCGGGCAGCGAGTAGAGGCTCTCGATGTAGGCCAGGTCACCTTGCATGCAGCCGCCGTCAAAGAGGCTGTGGGCCATCTCGATGGGGCTGTCGGCGGTGTCGCCGAAGTAGCTCATCTTGTAGTAGGTCTGCTTATCCGACCCGGAGCAGTAGGACGTTCCGCCATGGAGGTGCGAGGTGATGATGAGAATATCCCTCACTCCCATATCGAACAGCCGCTCAGCACAATTCAGCCCCGCCGCCCCACTCCCGACGATGATAGTGCCGGTTCGGATGATGGGTATGGCAACCTTGTCTAGGGTTATCTTCTTAGTGTCCACTGGTATCCTTCCGAGACAACGGACAGTAGACAACAGACCATCCGGTCTGATCTACAGTCCGCGGTCTGTCAAAAAAGCGCTTAGGATGACTTCACAAAGTCAAAATGGAATCTTCCATCACTTCCCGCATACCCTTCAATCTCCTTAATGTGATGGTATCCCGGCAAACGTGCCAAACAATTACGGATGATGTACTTGGCAATCGGGTTGTACACCTTATCGTAGGCATTCTGATAACTGTAACTTCGAGTTAGTTGATTGACTAACCGAGACTCATAGCGCTTA